>JADLEX010000077.1 GCA_020845895.1 Deltaproteobacteria bacterium
GCACGCGCGACGCGCCGACGCCGACGAACATCTCGACGAAGTCGGAACCCGAAATCGAGAAGAACGGAACGCCCGCCTCGCCCGCGATCGCCCTGGCGAGCAGCGTCTTGCCGGTGCCCGGCGCGCCGACGAGCAACACGCCCTTGGGGATGCGCCCGCCGATCTTGGTGAAGCGCTTGGGATCGCGCAGGAACTCAATGATCTCGGCGAGCTCGTCCTTCGATTCGTCGATGCCCGCCACATCCTTGAAGGTCACTTTGTTCTGCTTGCCGGTCACGAGGCGCGCGCGGCTCTTGCCGAAGCTCATGGCTTTGCCGCCCGAGCCCTGCAACTGACGCATGAAGAAGATGAAGATCCCGATGATGAGGATCATCGGCAGCCACGTCACGAGGAAGTTCCAAAGCGGGCTCGGCACGTCGGGAACCACGGAGACTTCGACGCCCAACTTGAACAGCTCGTCGTACAGCTCGCGGCTCTCGAATCCGCTCGACTCGAAAGGAACCGTCTCGTTTGTATCCGGATCGCGATAAACGCCGGAGAACTGCCGGCCCTTGACTTCGACCTTGAGCAGCCGACCTTCCTTGGCGATTTCGTTGAACTGCGTGAACGAGAGGCGCTTGGGCCCCTTGTACTCGGTGGTGACGAGCTGAAACAGCACCGCGAAGATCAGGAATATCAGCAGCAACAGCGCGAGATTTTTCGAGAATCGGTTCACTCGGTTCTCCCCGGCGCGGAGCAATAGCCCGCCCTGGACGTCATCGTCCCACCGGGATCATAACCATTGCTTTCAATTTCTCAAGGTCGCGCGGCATTTTTCGCCGCGTACCGGGGTTCGATCGCGCGTGCCGAACGCCGACGGCGTCGTTTGTGTGACGCTCGTCAGGTTTTCGGCGCGAGCCTCGCGGATCGCGCCGAGTGTCGACCGCGAACGACTCAGCCCTCGGTTGCCGCACCCATGATCGCGGGCAGCACCGACCCGATCTGCTGCACGGTCCACGGCGTCTCGGAGGCGACGCCCTCGGTGGTGACCGTCTGGTATTCGAAAATCTTCGGACCGTGCACGCCGAAGATCTTGCCCGTCAGATCCCCCGAGAGATTCGACGCGAGATACACCGCCATTGGTGCGATCCACTCCGGCCCGAGCGACTTGCTCACCTCGGGGTCCTGGAACATCGGCAGGTCCTGCGTCATGCGGGTCACGGCCACCGGGGCGATGCAGTTGCAGAAGATGTTGTACTTGCGTCCCTCGATGGCGACCACGCGCGTGAAGCCCGCGATGCCCGCTTTCGCCGAGCCGTAGTTGGCCTGCCCGAAGTTGCCGATCAGCCCCGCGAGCGAGCTGACGTTGATAATGCGTCCGCCCTCGCCGCGCTCGCGAAAGTGGAGGAACGCGGCCTGCGTGCACGCGAACGTGCCCTTGAGGTGAACGGCCATGACGAGATCCCAGTCGGACTCTTCCATCTTGGCGAGCGTCTTGTCGCGCAGGATGCCCGCGTTGTTGACGAGGACGTCCAGCTTTCCGAAGGCGTCGATCGCCGTTTTCACGATCGCCTTGCCGCCCTCCATCGACGCCACCGAATCGAAACTCGGCACGGCCTCGCCGCCCAGGGCGCGGATCTCTTCGCACACCTTCGCGGCGGGGGATTCGTCGTGACCCGCGCCATCGCGCGCACCGCCGATGTCGTTGACCACGACCTTCGCGCCTTCGCGCGCGAAGGCCAGCGCGTACTCGCGGCCGATGCCGCCGCCCGCGCCCGTGATGACCGCCACCTTGCCGTCGAGCAGACCCATGGCATTCCCTCCCCTATTCGATGGGCTCGATGTTCTTCGCGACCGACGCGGGTTCCTTCGTCGGCGCAAGGATTTCGACCTCGCCCGGCGGCGTCAGGTCCCGCGCGTACAGCTCCAGACTGAGACGGTGAAAGAACTGGTGTTCGACGAGCAGGAATCCCGCGTTCTCGACCGCGCGGATCAGGTTGTCCGACGGATACCCCGCGACGCGCACGACCCAGATCCGGCGCGCCGCGCCGAAGCCGATCACATCGGAAAGATCGGCGTCGGCGTCGTAGAAGTCGAACGGCACTTCGACGATGGGCAACTCGCCCTCGACCTCGGTGCGCGGCGTGCCCCGCTCGTGATAGCGGATCGCGAGCGTCATCCATCCCGGCGCCACGAAAATCTGATCGGCCACGCGCACGTGCTGTGCGAGCTGCACGGTGAGCGGACGCCACGACTCGGGCTTTTGCCATGCCCATCGGTCCGCCGCGCAGGCGTCGGCGTTGATCACCGATCCCACGGACGACGCCAGCGCAAGCGCGACGACGATCGGTGTCGTCACGGCCGGCAGCCGCGCGACGAGCAGCGCGATCGCGAACATCAGCACCGGGGCGAAGATGGTCAGCGTGTGCGGCGTCCACACCGGCACGACGATCGAGACGATCACGAGAAGCGCAAGCGGGCCGAAAAACGCCGCGGGCACCGCCAGTGAACGGTCGTCACGCCGGTGATCGACCACCGCGATGATGCACGCCGCGATGAAGACGAGAAACCCGATCCCGGTCACGATCGGCGAGGCGATCTCGCCCCACTCCATCCACGCAATCCACGGGGCGCCGAATCCCAGATCGGTCACCCAGTTCTGCAGCGGCGCGTCGGCGATGCGCGTTAGAATCGGGAAACCTCGCATGTGCTCGGCGAGCACGCGCACCTGCGCGTAGATGAGCGGCGAGCCCAGCAGCGCCGCAACGACCGGCGCGACGAGACCCGTCTGCACGTCGCGGCGGCGGAAGACGACCGGTCCGGCAAGGACGCCGAGGAAAAGCGCCTGCCCGATCAGCATCCATGCGAAAGAGTACGTGGTGAACAC
The DNA here is from genome assembly GCA_020845895.1 of Deltaproteobacteria bacterium. Taxonomy (NCBI): domain Bacteria; kingdom Pseudomonadati; phylum Myxococcota; class Myxococcia; species Deltaproteobacteria bacterium. The sequence goes on from JADLEX010000077.1 coordinate 2,867, forward strand.
ACCGACGACGTTCACCGCGGCCAACGCACCCGCGCCCGCGAAATCGCGCTCGCGCTTCGCCACGCGCACGCACAGGGCGAATGCGATCGTCACGAGCAGCGCGACCAGGGCGTGCGGCCGGGCGATGCGACTCTCGGCGACGAGCCAGGGATGCGCCGCGAGCAACACCGCGCAGAGGGCTCCGTACATGCGTCCCGACAACGCACGCCCGAACCACGCTCCGACCGGGATCGCGACGACGCCGCAGATGACCGACAACGAGCGCATCGCGCCCGCCGAATCGCCGAATAGCGCAACCCACAGTTTCAGGATCGGGTGATAGACGGGGGACTGGAATCCGCGGGCGAGGTCGCCGACGCGTCCGGCCAGCGCCCAGGAAAGCGTCTCGTCGATGCTCAGGGACGGCGCTCCGAGCCGATACACGCGCAGGGCGAGTCCGAGCGCCGACGCCCCGGCGACCACCGCCCAGAACAGCGTGTCGCCGCGCCCGGAACCCGTGTCGTGCGAAGACCTCGGCACGTCGCGCAAACCTTTGGAATTCCTAGTGATTCGGGAGTGGATTCGATCCACCGCGACCTTGACAAAGGGGGGGGCGAAAGTCAAGCTCGGCGCGGCTTTCGACGACTCGATTCTCGAATTTTCCACGTGGCGAACGGAAACAATTGTCCCTTTGAACCCGGAAACATCATGACTTCCCGGAACGACGATCTTGCCGCTCGCGACCGGCGGCACATCTGGCACCCCTTCACGCAAATGCGGGAATGGATGGAATCGGACGTGCTCGTCATCGAGCGCGGCGAGGGCGTTGACCTCATCGATGCCAACGGGCGGCGATACCTCGACGGCGTGTCGTCGCTGTGGACCAACGTCCACGGTCATCGACACCCGACCATCGATGCGGCGATCCGCGATCAACTCGATCGCATCGCCCACTCCACGCTGCTCGGCCTCGCGTCGTCGGCGTCCATCGAATTCGCCGACCGGCTTTGCGCGCTGTTGCCCGAATCGCTCTCGCGCGTATTCTTTTCCGACAACGGCAGCACCGCGGCCGAGGTCGCGCTCAAGATCGCCTTCTCTTACTTCCGTCACCGGGGCGAGACCGGGCGTACGTCGTTCATCACCTTCGACGGCGCGTATCACGGCGACACCATCGGCTCGGTCAGCGTGGGCGCGATCGAGCTCTTCCACGAAAACTACCGTCCTTTGCTCTTTCCCACGCGCGTCCTGCCCTACCCGCACTGCTACCGCTGTCCTTTCGGACTCGAACGCGAAACGTGCGAGTCGGCCTGCTTCGGGCAAATCGAGCGCCGGATCGAGGCCGTGGGGAAGGAGTGCGTCGCCATCGTCATCGAACCCCTGGTGCAGGGCGCGTCGGGAATGCGCAAAGCGCCGCCGGGGTTTTTGCGGTTGCTGCGTTCGCTCGCCGACCGTCATGGCTTGCTGCTCATCGTGGACGAGGTCGCAACGGGATTCGGCCGCACGGGGACGATGTTCGCCTTCGAGCAGGAAGACGCCCGGCCCGACCTGCTCGCGCTCGCCAAGGGCATCACCGGCGGCTATCTGCCGCTGGCCGTCACCATCGCGCGCGAGCACATCTTCGAGGCGTTCCTCGGCGAGTATGACGAATTCAAAACCTTCTTTCACGGGCATACGTACACGGGAAACCCGCTGGCGTGCGCTGCGGGGCTCGGAACGCTTCGCGTCTTCGACGAGGAACGAACCCTCGAATCGTTGCCGAACCTCATCCGCGTGATGTCGGACGCCCTCGGTCCGTTACGCGAACACCCCCATGTGGGCGAGATCCGTCAGACCGGGCTCATGGTCGGCATCGAGATCGTGCGCGACCGCAGGGCGAAGTCGCCGTTCCCCGTCCCGGCGCGCGCCGGTCACCGCGTCTGCATGGCGACGCGCGACCACGGCGTCATCATCCGCCCGCTGTCCGACGTGGTGGTGCTCAATCCGCCGCTCGCGATCCCGGAAGACCGGATCCGCGAACTCGTCGCCGTCACCGCGCGGTGCATCGACGATGTGACGCGAGCGCTCGCCGAGGTTTGAGATTCATGGCGTCGGCGTGAACATGCCGCAGCGCTCGTGGCCGGCGTTCGCGGCCTCGGCGGCCGGGGCGCCGTAGCGATCGGCGATGCGCGCGAGCATCGGCGGCGCAGTCGACTTGAGCGCCAGTGCACACCCCACGCCCTGAAAAAACGTTGAGGAATCCGCGGAGACCGGGACACGTAACGCCTCGACATCCGGACGCACGGGCTCCCACAAGCAGCAGTCATAGACACCGCTCATGCGGAAGATCTCGCCCATACCCGCGACGAAGTCCGCGTCGCCCAGTTCCTCGATGCGCGCGTCGAGCAACGCGTTCACGCGATCGACCTCGTCGCCGACGATCTGCCCGAGAAAATGCCGCGCATAAACCTCGCCGCGAAATCGCCCCAGCATGTCGAACTCGGCGGGCTGCACGAGCGGCGAGAGATTCCAGGCGTGAACACCGACCAGCACAGCGACCAGGACGATCTTCGCGCCCACCTCGATCCGCGCCACTACCGGCCGCGCCGCGCGAAGGCGCTCGCCGGTCCACGGGCTGCCGAGCGCCATCGCGACGCACGCGTATCCCGCGACGATGAGCCAGAGAAGATGGCGTGTGTGCAGGTGCGTGACGTAGCCGAACATGGAGACGACAACGAGCGCAACGGCGAGCGACAGAGGGAAGAGAAGCCGCGCCCGCCCGCGCTCGACCGATTCCGCGTCGCGAAATCGCGCGATCACGACGACGGCGGCGAGCGCCGTGATCGCCCACTCGGGCCGGAACAGATAAAACGAACGCATCCAGTCCTGCGCGAAGAAGAGCGCGAGCCGGCCTGCCGACGGCGCGCCGATCACCGCGGTCATGGCGACCGACGAGGTGTTGTCGAAGACGGCGGGCTCGAAGAGGCGCTCGCGCAAACCGCCCGCGAGGCGAACGGCCAGCGGTGCGATCGCGACCGCGAATCCGCCGCCGAGCGCGGCAAGCGCACGGGCTCGACGGCCTCGCGGCACGATCGACGCCGTGAGGACGAAGACGAGGGCGACGACGTAGAACACGGCTGCCGAAGCGTAGATCGACGCCGCGACAACGACGCCGGCGCCGGCGAACCACGCTTGCGCGCGCCGCGTCCCGATGAGGCCGTTCCCCCATGCCCACACGCCGATGCCCGCGAGCAGCGCCGATTCCGGGTGCGCTCCCCAATACGTCAGGTTCCATTTGAGCAGCGAGCGTTCGGGGAAGATCATGAGCAGGGCGAACACGACCGCCGCGACAAGGCCGCCGACGCGAAACACGAACGCGGTGAGCGCCGCGAACCCGAGTGTCGCGAGCGCGATGGCCGCGAGTTTCATGGCGACGGTGTCCGTTGGAGCGACGAGCACGAAGGGGATGAGCGCGGTGGCGAATCCGCGGTGGCCCCACAGATGCGTGAGTTCGGGATATTCGAGACTCTTTCCCGCGACGATGTTGTGCGCGTATTCGGCGAGCTGGTATTCGGACCGGTCCACGTTGTGGAGGTGATCGACCGCACCGAGCGCCACGATCAGACGCACCGCGACGAACGCCGCCACGCCGCAAAACAGAAGCGCGCGCCGCGCGGGAATCGAAATTCCTTTGACGGGGAGATCGGTCACGACGCGATTGAACGGCTCGCGCCATGCGGCGTCAAGTCGCGCCCGGCATCGCGCCAGCCGACTTGCCCGCGCGGGCCGACATCGCGCAAGCCGACTTGCCCGCGCGGGCGCGTTTTCCTATAGTCCGTGCGCCTTCGCGACCGCCGGAGATTTTCCGGGCAGCCCGGCGCCGGGGAAATTCACGATGACGATGCACGAACTTCATCTTGGCAACGGTCAGACCATCCCCGGCGCGATCTTCGACGACCCCCGCGAGTTCGGACGATTCACGGCGGAACGCATCCGCGACCTGATCGCGGGAGCGGACCGCGACGTCGCCATCTGCTTCGCGACCGGCGCGACCCCCCTGCCCGTGTATGAGCATCTCGTGGAGATGCACGCGGCCGGCGACGTGTCGTTCGATCGCGTCAACGCGTTTTTGCTCGACGAATATCTTGGCCTGCCCGAGGGTCACGAGCAAAGCTTCGCCACATTCATGCGCCGTCACCTGTTCGACGCGGTGGCGCTGCCGGCCGCGCGATTCCACGCGCCCAACGGACGCGGCTACAACCCGGTGGAAGAGAGTCGCCGCTATCGCGAGGCGCTCGAAGCCGCGGACGGGCTCGACCTGACGCTGCTGGGGATCGGCCCGAACGGTCACATCGCGTTCAACGAACCCGGCTCGCGCGCCGATGAACACGTGCGCCTCGTGGCGCTGGCGCCGAAAACACGCGAGGCCAACGCACGGTTTTTCGGCAGCCTCGACCAGGTGCCGAAGCACGCGATCACCATCGGCATCGCCGATATTCTCGCGTCGCGGCGACTCATCCTGATGGCGACCGGGGCGGGAAAGGCCGAAATTCTCGAGCGGGCGCTGCGAGGGCCGATCACGCCCGACGTGCCCGCGTCATTCCTTCAGACGCACCCCGGCGAACTGACGTTGGTCGCCGACCGCGCCGCCGCCTCTCGACTGATCGACTGACGAACTTCAGCCCCGCTCAGACGCTGGTGTCGTCATCATCGTCATCATCGTCGTCGTCCGCGTCGTCGTCCGTCGCGTCGTCATCGGTCGTGTCATCATCGGTCGTGTCGTCGTCCGCGACGTCATCATCGGCGGCATCGTCATCCGTCGCATCATCATCCGTCGCATCGTCGTCGGACGTGTCGTCGTCGCCCGTCGGCGTCGGCCATACCTGCACGCCGTAGAGCGCCAGCCCCTCCGCCTCGGAGTCCTCGGGCGGCGGCACGAGAATCCACCCGGCGGGATCGCGCAGCAGGAAAAGCGGAACATCCTGTTTGTCGGAATACCCGACGGCCCAGCCGGTCTGCGCGTCGATGAACGACAGGTCATTCACGCGCCACTCGTCGCCCTTCTCACCGGGGAGGTTCACCTCGCTCCACGCGCCGCCCGTGTTCGCATACATCGCGGACCACGCACACAGGCCGAGCGCGTAGACGGTCTGATCGATGGTGACGAAGCGCGTGACGTCAAGCAGGGGGCACGTCGCGGTCGGCAACACCTGGGAGTTGAGCACGCCGGGCTCGGGCATGTCCCACACACCGCCGAAGTTGTTGATGCCGTCGTTCAGGTGTCCGCCGATCCACACCGCGCCGGCGGGCGATATGCCGAGCGAGGAGAAGGTGAGCCAGTTGATGGGATCGAACTGATAGACCGGATCGGTCGTGACGGTGACGCCGTCGATGAAAAACGTGCGCAGAAAGAACGACTGCCCCACGCGCAGGAGAAACGACACCGAACCGTCCGGGCGCGTCGCGACGTCCATCGCCATGCCGCCGTCGGGGAACTCGGCATCGAGATCGTAATCGATCCACACGCCGTCGAGACCGCGCACGAAGATGTGCCCGCCGTGGTCCTCGAATCGGTTGGCGAGCGCCCACACGCGGCCGTCCGCACCGATCGTGATCCGCTCGATGGGCACATTCGTCTGAATCAGCGGTGCGTCGGGAATCCACTCGCCGTCCACGACGTGATAGACCGAGCCGACACCCGAGATCCAGCCATCAGAGGGGTTCGCGAAATCGACCGAACGGAAGGGCCGACCGGCGGTCGGCACCGCGGCGTCATCCACCTCTTCCCACAGGCCGCCCTCGTACACGTAAACCCGGTCGCCGACGGCGATGCCTTCCATCACCTTCGTATAGGTCGAGGGCTCGGGGGTGGGCTGCTCGTCGTCGGTGAGATCCTCTTCCTTTTTGTCCTCGACGGCGCAGGCACCCACCAGGGTCCCGCCAAGGACCGTCCAGCCCGCATAAGCGAGCGCGACCAAAATCCAGATTCCCAGCCGTTTCATCATCGGTCTCCCTCGGTTGCCCCGCGCGTTTCGGTTTATACACCCGGGCCCGGGCCGGGTAAAGCGCAAACGGATCGGGAACAAACGAAACCTATTTGTTTTCAACACCTTCCGATGGGAAACCTCAGACCGTTTGACGGGTGCCGAGAGGCCGTTTGCCGTTGACTTCGCGGGGTCCATCGTCTAAGTTCCGCCCGAACTTGCATAAGGGTGAGTGACGGTTCGCCATGAATTCCGATTTTCTCTCGTTCATTCTCTCCCAGACCCCGGCCGCACCCAAGGCGTTCAACGTCCTCGAGGTCATCGGGAGCGCGGGCCTCGTGGTCAAGGGCATCATGGCCCTCCTGATGGTGTTTTCGGTCACGTCCTGGGCGATTATCTTCCTCAAGGGACTGACGTTGCGAAAAGCCCGCCGCGAGGGCGAGATTTTTCTCAAAATGTTCTGGGAATCCCGGCAGTTGGATGAAATCTACCGCGGCGCGCGCGACCTGACGGCGACCCCGCTGGCCGAGCTGTACAAGGCCGGTTACCGCGAGCTCGAGAAGTTCCGCGAGGGCGACAACCCGCGCGGGGTCACGATGCAGGCGAAGCCCGACGCAGCAAACCGGGCGATTTCGAACAAGGACTCGGCCCGCGACAACATCGCCCGGGCCCTGCGTCGCACCATGACGGCCGAGATCACCCGGCTCGAGCGCGCGGTGCCGTTTCTGGCCACCTGCGGAAGCTCCTCGCCCTTCATCGGCCTGTTCGGCACGGTTTGGGGCATCATGATCAGCTTCCACGACATCGGCCAGCAGGGCTCGGCGAGTCTCGCGGTCGTCGCGCCGGGCATCTCCGAGGCGCTGGTCGCCACCGCCATCGGCCTTTTCGCGGCCATCCCGGCCGTCATGTTCTACAACCACTACAACAACAAGATCCGCATCATCGAGTCCGACATGGAGACCTTCGGAGCGGACTTTCTGAACATCGTGGAACGCCATATTCTCTAGGTTCAGGAACTGAATCGGGATTGGGGAGTCTGAAAGCCCATGGGCATGTCGCTGGGCGGCGGGTCGGGACGCCGAGCAATGATGAGCGAGATCAACGTCACGCCGATGGTCGACGTGATGCTGGTGCTGCTCGTCATTTTCATGGTCACCGCGCCGCTGCTGCACGAGGGTATCAACGTCGCCCTGCCCAAAGCCGACGGCCAGAAGATCGAGTCGCCCGAGGAAGACTTCAAGCTCACGATCCGCAAGGACGGCAAGGTTTTTCTGGGCAAGGAAGAGGTGCCCTTCGACCAGCTCAAGGGCCGCCTGACCGACATCTACAAGACCAAGGCCGAAAAGCGCGTCTTCGTCGAGGCCGACGAGGGCGTGAATTACGGGCGCGTTGTCGAGGTGATCGCCGAGGCCAAGGCCGCCGGCGCCGAGCAGCTCGGCCTCAAGACGCTGCCCAAATCCTTGAAGTGAGGACACCGCCGTGCCGCGCTACGGGAACATGACCTCGTACGCGGACCCCTTCGCAAGGCAGTTCGGGGTCCTGTGGGGCGTTTCGGTCGTCGCTCACGTAGTGCTCCTCGCCTTCTTCGCCCTCGTTTCCGCCGCCGCCAAGCCGAACACCGGCCCGAAGGAAACCCCCGTTCTGATGTTCGACATGGCCGACCTCGCCGACCTGCCGAAAGGTCCCGGCGTCGGGCCGCTCGCTCCCACTGAGTCGGTCAAGGCCGCCCTCAACCCCTTCGAGGGAAAACCCAAACAGACCACCGACAGGCTCTCGCCCGCGGACATGCCCGAGAACGTCAAGCCGACGAAGAAGGTCAACTCCAAGTATCGTTCGCACAAGACCAAGGAAGCCGTCGTGCGCGACACGATGGCCAAGAGCGCCATCGAGCGGCTCAAGCAGTCCAAGCAGGAAGTCGGCGGCGGCGGCGAGGGCAAGGGCGACGGAGGTTCCGTCGAGAAGATCTACGTGGCCCGCGTGCGCCAGAAGATCAAATCGCGCTGGAAGCTTCCCGCCGGTCTGTCCGCCGAGGACCGCGACCGCACCGCGACCGTGGTGGTGCGTATCGATGGCTCGGGAAACCTGCTCGGATTCTCGCTGTCGAAATCCACCGGCGTGGCCGCGCTCGACGCCACGATCAAGAGCGCGGTGCAGGGCGCGGCGCCGTTTTCGGCCCCGCCCAACGAGGCCGCGGAGCGCGTCGCGCAGGGAATCGGCTTTACATTCAAGGCGAAAGAAGCAGAATAACGCGCCGTTTTTGGACCTTTCGAAAAGAGATCCGCATGCGCATCCGCATTTTGATTTTGACCGTCATCGCCGTCGCCCTCGCGGGGGGCGTCACGGTTTTCGCGCAGGGCGAAGCCCCGTCCGGCGGCGAGTCGCCCGGCATCATCACCGGCGGCGTCATCACGCCCGAGATCGGCGCGGCCCCGCAGATCCACAAAATCCCCATCGCCGTGCCGGTTTTTCGCGACGAGAGCGAAACCGATGGCGGCGATACCGCGCGCAAGCTCGCCGAGGTGCTCTCCGACGACATGGAGATGTCGGGCGAGTTCGAGGTGATCGACCGCGCACGCTACCTCGAGGACCCGCGCACCGCGGGCGTGAAGGCGGGCGAGTTCGAGTTCGCCAACTGGAGCTTGATCGGCGCGGAATACCTCATCAAGAGCTCGTTCGCGAAAAACGGCGACCAGATCACGATGTCGCTGCGTCTGTTCAACGTGCTCACGCAACAGATGCGTGTCGGCAAGGAATACAACGGATCGTTCGAGGAACGATTCAACATGGTCCACATGTTCTCGCGCGAGGTGTTCCTGGAGCTGTTCGGCGATCCGGGCTTTTTCGGGTCGCAGATCGCATTCGCCTCCGGCACCAAGGACGTGCGCGAGATCTACGTGATGGACGCCGACGGCCGCAACCGCCGGCGGCTGACGAACCTCGGCCTGCTGGCCATGAGCCCCAAATGGTCGCCCAACGGCAAGGAAATCTTATTCGCGGCGCAGGGTTCCACGATCCAGCCGACGGTCTTCACCGTCGAGGTCAAGACGGGCAAGACGAAAAAGGTCTTCACGGCGAATAGCGGCGTCGCGCTCACCCCCGACTGGATGCCCGGCGGCGAGAGCTTCGCCGTGGCCCTGTCGCACGACGCGAACACCGAGATCTACGAGGTCGATCTGAAGGGCAACATCAAGCGCAACATGACGAAGCACTGGGCGATCGAACTCGCCCCGGCCTTCGGTCCGAACTCCTCGCAGATGCTTTTCATCTCCGATCGGTCGGGCGCGCCGCAGGTCTACAAAATCGACATCGCCGGTGGCGATCCCTCGCGCATCAGTTTCTTCGGGTCGTACAACCAGTCGCCGACATGGGCGAAGCGCGGCGGCAAGATCGCCTATTCAGCGCGCGAATACGGCCACTACACGATTTATCTGATCGACGAAAACGGCGGCGAGCCCTATGCGCTGACCGCCGACATGCAGCCGAGCTGCGAGTACGCGAGCTTCTCGCCCGACGGGCGGATCCTCGTGTTTTCGTGCGAAACGTCCAAGGGGCGCGCGATGTGGATGCGTACCACCAACGACGCCTACACACGGCGTCTGACACAGGGAACCTCGTTCGACACCGGCCCCTCCTGGGGTCCGCTGCCGACGGAATGAGGGGGGAAACCATGAAACGAATCTTCGCGGTTTGTGTCGCCTTCGTCGCGTTCGCCTCGGTCGGCTGCCTCGGACCCAAGGGACCCGATCCCCAGATCGAGGAACTCAAGGCGCGCATGGCCAAGGTCGAGCAGCAGTCGAACGACACCAAAACGTCGGTGGATCAGAACATCTCGACCATGGCCGAGAACATTCTGACCTTCGACAACATGCAGCAGGAATTCGAGCAGATGCGCGGCATGGCCCAGGAGGCCAAGTACCAGAACGAACGGTACAACAAGCAGTATCAGGCGCTGCGTTCGCACCTCGAGGTGCAGTTCGAGAAGATGGACAAGCGCCTCGCCGCGCTCGAGGCGAAGGCCGGCATCAAGACCGATCCTTCTCTGGCCGTCGCGCCGGTGCCAACCGACCTCGACAAGGTGCCGGTCGGCAAGAAGTCCGAAAAGGACTTGTTCGCCGAGGCCGTTCTGCTGTTCAAACAGAAAAAATACGGCGCGGCGCAGGGCAAGTTCGGGGAGTTTCTGAAGACCTATCCGCAAAGCGATCTGGCCCACGAGGCGCAGTACCACATCGGCGAAACCCAGTTTCTGGACAAGAAGTACTCCGAGGCGATCCTCGCCTACGACGAGTTGACAACCAAATACCCCAAGAGCAAATTCGTCCCGGCCGCCATCCTGAACCAGGCGGTTTCCTTCGAGCAGATGGGCTCGAAATTCGACGCCAAGCTCTTTTACGAGAAGGTGATCGCCGAGTACCCCAAGAGCCCGGAGGCCGAGATTGCGAAGAAGAAGCTCAGTTTGATGAAAAAATAGAGGAAATCCGCGCGCGCAGAGCCGCAAACCCCCGCGCGAAGGGCATTTCGTTGTTGACAAGGGCGAAACCCTTGTGCTAGGTAAGCGGGCAAGCAGGCGCACGTTTCGTTTTGACTTTTGGCTTAGGCCACTGCAACGGACTCTACCATTAAGGAGGTCGGTTAGATGAGAAAGCTCTTTCCGCTCATGCTCGTGATGGCGCTTCTGGTTTTGGCTTCGGCCTGCGGCAAGGAGCCGCCCGACGCCGAACTCCAGGCCGCCAAGGCCGCCGTGGCCGACGCTCAGGCGTCCGGCGCGGCGACCAACTGCCCCGACAAGCTGAAGGCCGCCGAGGACAAGCTCGCCGAGGCCGAAGCTCAGTACGCCGCCGAGGAATACGACCAGTGCAAGGCGACCTGCCTTGAGGTCCAGAAGCTCGCGGAAATCGCGAAGAACTGCCCGCCGCCGGTTGTGGCGACGCCGCCGCAGAAGCTCGATCCGCCCAAGAAGACCCCGCTCGTGAAGAGCACCGACAAGATCTTCTTCGACACCGACAAGTACAACATCCGCAAGAGCGAGATGGACAAGGCGAAGAAGTACGCCGAAGCCATCAAGAGCGGTTGGGACAAGTCGTTCACGGTCGAAGGCTACTGCGACGAGCGCGGCTCCGAGGAATACAACCTCGCGCTGGGCGATCGCCGCGCCAACACCGTCAAGAAGTATTTCGTGACGATGGGCCTCAAGGCCGACAACGTCAAGACGAAGTCCTTCGGCGAAGGCATGGCGGTTGATAAGGGCAACAACGAGCTCGCGTGGGCCAAGAATCGCCGCGTCGAGTTCGCGTTCTAATCTCGAATCCGAGACAAATCCCGCAAAGGGCGCTCTTCGGAGCGCCCTTTGCTTTTGCTTCATCGCGACCTTGACGAACCCGCGGCGCGAGCGCGACAATTCCCTCCCTGTCGCAGCGGACTTCGCTTTTTCCTTGACGCGGCGCGGTGAACGGCTTAAATCCCGGCCATCCGACAACTTGAACGTCGAATTCCTGTTTCCATTCCCGATCGATTTTTCGGGCAAACGAGGAGGCATTCCCCATGGCCAAAACGAAAAAGCACATTGTCATGATCGCTGCCGAGAACGGCGCGCTGGTCGGCGGCAAGGCCGGCGGCGTCGCCGATGTGATCCGCGACCTGCCCCGGGCGCTCGCCGCGAAGGGCTGCAAGGTCACCGTCGTCACTCCATCCTATGGATTCCTGCACACGAGCAACCCCGTCCTTGCCGAATCCGAGGTCGAGTTCCCGTTCTGCGACCGCCCCGAAGCGGCACAGGTTTTCACGGTTCGAGCCGAGACCCCGACCAAGGGCGTCGAGCATGTCGTGATCGAGAACGTCTGGATTCGCGGCAACCCCATTTACACGCACGACGAAGGCTACCGCCCCTTCGCCAGCGACGCGTCGAAGTACGCCATGTTCTGCTCGGCGGTCGGCCGACTCGCGCTCGAGCCCGGTTCGCCGATCGCGGGCGCCGATGTGATCCACCTGCACGACTGGCACACGGGCACGTTTCTCGTGCTCCGCGACATTCATCCGGCCTTTGAAGGACTCAAAGCGATCCGCACCGTGTACACGATTCACAACCTCGGCATTCAGGGCACCCGCCCCCTCGAGGGAGACGAGTCGTCCTTGGCCGCCTGGTTTCCCGAACTCTTCCTCGACCCCGCGACCTCGCCGCGCATCTACGGCGCGCTGATGGACGCGCGGTATCGCCCGACCTGCTACACCCCGATGATGGCGGGTATTCTGCTCGCCGATGTCGTGACCACCGTCTCGCCTTCGTACGCCGAGGAAATCCTGCGTCCCTCCGATTACGGCGCGGGGTTCTGGGGTGGCGAGGGACTCGACGCTTTGTTGCGCTCAGCCGCCGAGCAGGGGCGTCTGCATGGCGTCCTCAACGGAATCGAGTATCCCGAGGAACGCAAAGCGCCTCGCCTCGCGTTCGCCAAGCTTCGCGACGCCCTCGAAAAATCGGCGTCCGCCTGGCTCGAAACGCAGCCCGATCACCACGGCCACCGGCAGACGCTCGCGCGACTCGAGTCGTGGAAGGGTAAGAAGGTCAAGGTCGTAGCGACCGCCGTGTCGCGGATGGCCGATCAGAAGGTGCGTCTCTACCTCGATCGCGGTCCCGATGGGATCTCGGGATTCGACCGAGTGATGGAGCGGGTCAACGAGGCGGGCGGCGTCTTCGTCTTTCTCGGCGAGGGAGCGATCGACTTCGTGCGTCCGTTCTACTGGGCGATGGAACACCACGAGAACTTCGTGTTTCTGGAGCGGCACGATGCGGACGTTGCCGATCTGCTCTACGCGAGCGGGCACCTCTTTCTGATGCCGAGCCTTTATGAGCCTTGCGGAATCGCCCAGATGCTCGCCATGCGCGACGGACAGCCGCCGGTCGTGCACGCGACGGGCGGACTGCGCGACACCGTGATCGACAACGTGAACGGCTTTGCGTTCGACGGCGCGAACATCGCCGAAAAGGTCGAGGCGTTCGGCGACGCGGTCGGTCGCGCGCTCGCGGTTTTCGCGAAAAAGAAAAAAGCATGGGGCGAGATCCGCACCGCTGCCACCGAGGCCCGTCACGGCTGGGACGACGCCGCGAAATCGTACCTGCAAGACGTCTACTGACCGCGTACCGCGTTGATCGCATCCGGACGGCGGGCTTCTTGCCCGCCGTTTTCGTTCCGGCATCCGCAACTCCCGCGGGTCGCACGGGATGGCACGACTGCGTTCGAGGAATTCTCGAGCGGGATATAACTGTTTAACCGTTTAAACGGTTATTTGCACACGGTCGTTTGATCTCCGCGTGACGCGCACGTTGCCGCCGGGGAGGTCGTCGGGCCGCATCGAGCCGTGGTGCGCGAGCCGCATCGAGTCCGTCGTGCGTGAGTCCTCCGCGCACAGGGCCCGGCGATACAGGCCACCATATCCGGTATGCGCACGGGCCCAACTCCACAATCTCTAGTCACCCGCACTTGACCCCGCCGCCGGGGGCGCGATAGAGTTTTTCGTCTCGTCTTCTTTGCGGAGGATTTCATGTCCACGCCACACGCACGCATTTTTCGCCGGGTGTTTGGGCTCGTCATCCTCGCCGCGTGCTGCGCGTCGCTGGTCGCATGCACCTGCGACGGGGACGACGATGACGCGACCGACGACGACGATGACGGCGGAGGCGGTCCCGGCGGATTCGCGGGCGACGACGATGCGGCGTGCGACCGCGTGCTCGCCGTGGGCGACGGAATCGCCGAACGCGTGGACGGGGCCTGGATCGATCGCACTCCGGACCTCTTCCAGTCCTCCTGGCGACTGTTCGACGCGGCGAATCCGAGTTGCGACGAGATCCTCTACGTCGGACGCGACGACGCCGAAGCGCGCGGCGTCATCCTGCGCGCCGTCAAGGGCGCGTTCGCCAAGGACAATGTCCCGGTGATCTCGTCCTCGTTCGACATCGCGGCCGTGGACTCCCGCTCGGGATTGACGCTCGCTGCCGGCGGCGACTGGGCTTCGCGGTCCGGATTCATTTTGCGCGAAACGGACGGCGACTGGGAGCGCGAGGCGCTGCCCGCGGTCTCCACGGACTGGTGGCTGACGGATCTCGTCGTCCTCGGCACGGATCGCGGCGCCGCGCTCGGATTCGACCGGATCGCCGACCGTTCGTTCTTGCTGCGGCTCGACGGCGACGCGTGGTCGGTCGAACCCATTGCACTGGATGGCATTCGTCTTCACGCGTTCGATCTTGCCGACGCCGACAACGGCCTCGCGGTTGGAGCGGACGCATCGGGGACGAGCGGCGCGATTGCGTGGCTTTCCGATGGAAAGTGGTACTCGGCGACGCCGCCCGAGGTTTCGGTCGACTGGATGTTGTCCGATGTCGCGTACACCGGCGACGCGACTGCCGTGTTCGCGGGCCGGTCCTACGATGTCGGCGTCGGCGTTCTGCTGGACTGGCTCGATGGATCGATCGCGTCGAGCGCGCTGCCGACCGTCACCTCGTCGTGGGACCTGCGGACCGCGTGTTCCCTCGGCGAAGCGAAGTCCGAGTTCGACGCCGACGCGCTGGTCGCCGGATCGGATCGAGAGAGCGGCGGCGGCGTGGTGCTCCGGCGCGCGGGCGGTGCGTGGTCGCTCGACGGCCTGCTGCCGTTCGCACCGAACGCCCTCGTCGCGTTCTGAACTAGCGCGAGAGCACCAGCGTCTGGAGCATGTCGCGGGCTTCGTCGGACGAGAGGTTTTTCAGTTTGGCCACCTCGACCGCGCCTTCGGTGCGATCGAGTTTCTCCGCAAGCCGTCGCGCGGCCAGTTGCTCTCCCGCCGGCGCGCGCACGATCAGCGAGTTCGATCGCGGTTCCGCGGTGAAGACGCACTCGCACCCGCGTCCAGAAACGCCACCCGCCTTGCCGAACAGCTCTTGCAGCACCTGCGCGAGTTGCGCGGCGTTCACGTAATCCAGACGAATGACATCGATAGCCGTCGCAGCTCCTTCGGTGTCCATGCGGGTGACGAGCTCGCGCACGCGCGCGGCGTTCGCCGCCGTCGCGATCACGATGATCGCGTTGCGACCCGGCGCGGGAGCGGCCTTCTCGTCGGGCGACAGCAGCGTCGACGCGGACGAGGCGACCGCGTCGGCTTTCGCGTAACGCAGTTCGATGAGATCGGTGACGAACTCCTCGCCGCCGCCGGGCGCCTTGGCGGCGAAGGTGGAAATCGCCTCGGACGCGGCCTTGCTTCGGGGAACGATTTTCACGATCGCTCCGGACTCGACCGCCGTAAATCCGTTGACCGCAAGCGCCGAGAGCGTGACGTTCCAGACCTCGGCGGCCGTCAGCGGCGCGGGGCTGACGAGCGTGACCGTTCCCGTCACCCCCGGATCGACGAGGATGTTCTTTCCCGTGATCTTCGCCACCTCGCGAAGGAATTCCTGAATCGGGCGATCCTGCGCGTCGAGCGTGTATCGACGCTCTTCCGCGCCCGCGCGACCGGTCGCCGCCATGACGAAGGCGAGGCAAAGCGCCAGGACGACCGTTCGTCGAACCGACACCATCTTCGCGAATTTTTCCGTTCCGAACGCTTGGATCATGGCGGCAACTTGATCGCGCGGTGTTCAAAGGTCAATGCCCGCCCGTCGATTGCAAAATCATGGACGTTGGTTACACTTTGAGTCGATTGCAATTCGGGTTCCGGAAATCGGAACCGGGGGCGACGATGAGCGACGACGGGTCGTCGAATTCGGATCAGCGCGGGCATCCGCGGGTTCCGGTGAACATCCGGGTCATGTTCGGCATCACGAAACCCGACCGGGTGGGCTTCGTTCAGGATGTGTCGAAATCGGGTCTGCGTATCCGCGCGCGCAAGGCATTTCCGCCCAAGACGCAGCTTGTGATGAAGATCGAGATCCCCGGGCGCGGGATGTATCCGCTCACCGGCGTCGTGCGTCGCGCGCGAGTGATCGAACCCGCGCTTCCCCCGTTCGAGCCCGTCGAGATGGGGCTCGTCGTGATCGATCAGAGCCGTCAGCTTCTGCAACTGATCGAGGACCTGCTGGCGATCTATCGCAACCGGCGATCGCGGGAGCGGCGCGAGCGCACTCTGCGCGTGCGAATGGGCGAAGCCAGACGGCTCATCGACGAGTACACGCACAACGTCGGCGAGGGAGGCGTGTTCGTTGTGACCGAAAGTCCGCCTGCGAAGGACGAAGTCCTGCTCACGCAGCTCGAACTCCCGGAACCCTGGGGCTCGATCCGCGCCGAGTGCCAGGTGGTGCACGTCGTCGATCAGGATGAAGCGGCGGCTACGGGGCGCCTTCCCGGTGCGGGCTTGCGTTTCGTCGCGTTTTCGTACGGAGACGATCGCAAGTACCGCGAGTACATCACCGCGGCGTTCGAGCAGTCCGCCGACTCGGCCTCATAGACCTTCCGTCCATCGAAATTTCGCGAAGTCGATGCGGTCGTTTGCGTCGAAACGGATTCCCTCGGCCCTGAGCTTCGCGCGCTGGATTTCCGGCCCACCCAGAAAAGGCAACGTGGAAACCATGGCCTGCGCGTTGACGACGCGCTGCCAGGGAATGCGTGTCTTTTCGGGGAGGCGGAAAAGGGCGTAGCCGACCTGCCGGGCCGACCGGCCCAGTCCCGCGAGTCGTGCGACCTGTCCGTAGGTCGCGACCTTGCCGCGCGGGATTCGGCGAACAACGTCATAAATCGCCGCATATTGCGGCGGCGTCTCGGGAGGCGACTTCGACATGGGAGAAAAATCCAAAAAGAAAGGGCCTCCGAAGAGGCCCTTTCCCGTGTCGATCAGCTTGGATCAGTCGGTCCAGGTGAAGGTCTTGGAGCTGTTCATGTGCTGCGTCGTGAAGGTGTAGCCCGACGCGTTGGCGGCGCCGAACGTGAAGGTCACGGACGCATCGTCAACGAGGTTCTCGTCGTACGCGAGCAGCTCGACCAGCGACGTGGCGTAGCCACCGGAGATTTCGCCGCCGGAGTCATTGTAGTAGACTTCCTGCGAGAGCTTGGCGTTGCGGCCGGCCGATTGGGCCGACGCGTCATAGGCCTTCGCGCGCAGCGAAATGAAGTTCGGGATGGCGATGAGCGCCAGGATGCCGATGATGGCAACGACGATCATCAGCTCGATCAGGGTGAAACCTTTGCGCATGACTCTCCTCCAAGGGGGTTTGGGAAACCGTAAGCGAAGGAATGGTTTGCAGGTCCCGTGCCAAAGAGAGTCAAAATCAAAAATTTCATAAATTTCATGCAGTTACGTGTATTTTCGACGCGATGGGATAGCCAGTTATCCAGAGAACTGACAGGATTTGTCGGCGAAGATCCAAAAGGGTGACAA
>JADLEX010000078.1 GCA_020845895.1 Deltaproteobacteria bacterium
AAATCGTCGAATTCGGGAATCCTGACGCGCTCGTTTCCGGCGGTTCGATTCTTCTGGGAGTCGGCTTTGTCGGTATGGTTTCCGGGTTTGGTTTGGGCGGGCTATTCCGGGGCTCCCTGCGTGGTGGACGCCGGCGCGGCGGCTTCGTCTGCCTGGCGGCGGCCATGACGCTCGCGGTGACGGCGGTTCCGGCCCCCGCGTTCGCGCCCGTTCGGTCTGCTCAGGCGGCGATGCCGCGCGCGCAGGCCGACGCGGTTCCCATCGCGCCGTGTCTGGACACCGGCGAGGTGTCGCTGGGCGGGGAGTACGACGTTTATTACATCCATACCGATCACCGCGGCGCGCCGGTCTTCCTGACGGACGAATCCGCCGATGTCGTGTGGACGACGGAGTACGACCCCTTCGGCAACGCGCTGTGCGATTGGGGCCGCGTGCATCAGGACGCCACGGGACGCACCGAGTGCGTGCCGAATGACTGGGTTTCGGGCGAGCGCGTGGAGATGAACCTGCGTCTGCCGGGCCAGTACTACGACGAGGAGTCCGGCCTCCATTACAACTGGCACCGGTACTACGACCCCAAGATCGGGCGGTATTTGACGCCGGATTCCTACATTCTGTCCGTCAACAAATATATTTATGCCCACAATAATCCATTGCTATATGTAGATTTTGAAGGAAGTCATCCCGCTGCGGTTGCCGCAGCTGCAGCGTGGGAGCTAATAGAAGGGTTCAATGATTCGTCGGCTTTTGTTTGGGATGTAATGGATTTGATAAACGGAGGGTACTGTAATTTAAGCGATTGGCTTTGGACCGGTTGGGACGCCTTGAGCTTAGCATTGCCCGGATTGCCTGCGCTCGGACTAATAGGCAAACCTGGACGATTTGATGACGTTATGGATGCTCTAGATAAATGGCTGGGCCCTGGGGCACGAACGCGCTTTAACAAAGCAAACGACTGGTTCAGGCAGTCGGAGGACGAATTAAAGCAGGTTCGGTTTGACAAGAATAATCCATCGCCCCATGATAAACCTCATTTACATGTTACAGAGTGGTCCCCAGATGGCGAGGAGATTCTAAACAGACGTTACTTCATCGATGAGTGAGGAGGACACAGTGACGACTGTACGAGGAGAGAGATACTTGGTGATCGATGAACTCGGAAGTTCATATCGTTATATTCATGACAAAGAAAATGACGTTCATCGAATTGTATTAGAAGGTCAGCAAATTGAAATGGGTTTATGTCTGAGCAAGATCGGAAGCATAGAAATACCATTATGTGAAGGCCCGGCGACCTCTGAGGAGAATTTCTATTATTTGAAAAACCTTGGACGAAAGTCTTTGAGATTTCTTGATATGATCGAACATCTACGTGTTGCAAACGGGAATCGCAAAGTGATTATTGATTGCATCTTGGTTAATAAGTACGCTAAACTATTTCTAAGAGAGTTGCAATTACTGAGCTTTGACGACTATGAACTTGCGATGTGGGGTTCGCGAGCAAAAAGCTTAGAAAAAAAGGGAATTATCAACCAGCTCTCCGGGGATGATCATATGTTAAACATGGCGAGCGTTGCCGATGAGGTTCTCATCGACGCGTATGATAAGAAAGAAGTCGCTATAAAAATAAAACTTAATACAAGTTGTGGCAATGAAAGAGTTCGCGATGTTGACCGGTTTGTTCAAATATTACTTCAGGGAATTTCTCGTTCGGACAATCCGTGACTTAGATGAATAGATTATAGCTTGGAAATTCTTAAGCGGTTAGCAAGAGGCCACCTGCGGCCACGTAATTCGAGGAGAAATCGATGCGCGACGGACTGAAATCGATAGATCTGGGTGTTCTGGCGGCGTTGATCGTTCTTGCGCTGCTCGCGGCCTCCTGCGGCGGCGGGGGCGGGGACGACCCTTCGACACGCTCAGGGCCTAGCGGCGACGTGGATGACGACGACGGAGATGACGACGGCGGTTCCGGCGACGACGACGGGTCGGGCGACGATGACGGCGGCGGGGACGACGACGGCGATGATGATGACGACGATGACGGCGCCGACGACGACACGGAGATTGCGTGGGTGCCGATTCCCGCGGGCGAGTTCGTCATGGGCTGCTCGCCGGGCGACACGGACTGCGAGGACCACGAGAAGCCGCCGCGCACGGTCATTCTCACGCAGTCGTTCCAGATGGCGGCGACCGAGACGACGCAGGCCCAGTACGCCGCGGTGATGGGCTCGAACCCGAGCCACTTTGCCTCGTGCGGCGGCGACTGCCCGGTGGAGATGGTGTCGTGGGTCGATGCGAAGACATAGGCCGTGAGTCGGAACTTGTCAGAGAGGGAATTCTCGACTCGGTCGGAAGGCTACGCTCGAAACGACGGTTTCAGCTTCGATATTCGCACGTCTTTCGCTGCCGCGTGACGTTGCCTGAATCCATCCGTGTCCGTATCGACGTCGTGAGCCGATGCCGCGTCCTTCAGCCGCCACTCGTCTTCGATCACGACCGCGTCCGCGAGGCCACGAAAACGGCGAATTGCGTTGGAGATCGCGCGCTCCTCGTGTAGGATTCTTCGCCCATGCACGCCGTCGCATCCGATTTCCGCGTCCTCCTACTGCACGCGCCGTCGTACGAGGTGCTCGGAAACGTCGCGGGCCGCCCGTGGCGCGGGCGCAGCACGGCGCACATTCTCGGTCTCGGCTACCTTCGCGGCGCGATTTCGGATATCGCCCAGTGCGTGGTCCTCGACGTTTCGACGCGGCCGGATCCCGCGCGCGCCGTGGAAGAGCATCTCAGCGAAAACCGCTACGACCTGATCGGCCTGTCCGCCATCGTCTTCAGCCTGGGTTGGGCGCAAGTGTTCGCGCAGATCGCCCGGCGGACGCACCCACGCGCCCTCGTGGTGCTCGGCGGCGCGTCCACGACGTTTCCGATTTCGCTGCTGTGGGAACGCGTGCCCGACGCGCATGGGATCGTCGTCGGGGAAGGCGAACTCGCCCTGCGTGGGCTCGTCGAGGCGATGCGGGCGGGAAACCCTCTCGACGGACTCCCGGGGATTGTCTGGTCGGGGTCGGGGCACGAACGCCCGGCGACGCCATCGCCGCAGCCGGAAATGGACGCACTGGAATTTCCGCGGCCGGCGCTCGGGCGGACGGGCATCGATCTGCATCCGCCGTACGGACTCTACGCGCCGATCGCGCCCTACGAGACCTCGCGCGGGTGCCCCTGGCCGTGCTCGTTTTGCACGATTCGCCGGGGGTATCGCAAACGGTCGGTCGAGCGATGCGCCGGCGAACTGGCGACGCTGTACGAATCGCGCGATATTCGCGAGATCTACTTCGTCGATCCCACGTTCACGCTCGACGCCGGGCGCACACGCCAATTGTGCGAGGCGATGATCGCGCGCAAAACGAAACTGCGGTGGAGCTGCAAAACACGCGTGGACTGCGTGGACGACGAAACGCTCGCCCTCATGAAGCGGGCGGGCTGCTACCAGATCGCGCTCGGCGTGGAATCGGGCGACGAGGAAATCCTGCGCGCGACGGAAAAGGGCTCGACGCCGGGGGAGGTCGTCGAGGCGATTCGGAAGACGAATCGGCACGGCATCAAGTCAATTGCCTACATGATCGTCGGCCATCCGCTGGAAAGCGAGGCGACGCTGGCGCGCTCGCAGGCCATGCTGCGCGAGGCGAAACCCACGTATGCGAGCGTCACGGGCTACGTGCCGATCGGCGTGGACGAGCCGACGTTTGCCGAGTACTGGCGCGGGGTGTTTGACGGCACGCTCTGCGATTGGCCGCGTTATCGCGTCGTCGCCAGGTGGGTGCGAAATTTCTATCTCACGTTCTATCTGCGCCCGCGCACCGTGTGGACGATCCTGATGTTCCTCGCCGCGCCGCGAGGGATGGAGCAGATCGTGCGCGCGGCTTTCGATTTCGCCCGAAAGGCCGTCTTTTCCAGTCGAAAGCCAAAACCGGTCGCCATGTCGTCCGCGGACACGGCACCCGCCGCGACCGGCGCCTGACGGTAGCAGTCCATTCAAGGAGTGGCTCCAGACGGGCACTTGGCCGGATCCACCGGCGGACCCACAATGGTTTTCACATCGACGCCAAACCCCGGCAGAAATTTCCAGAAAGACCACCGCCCTTTTCGCCAGGCATCGGCGGAAAGACACGTCATTCGACCCGCCGGCGCGTCCAGCCAGCGCACAACGTGCCGCTCCCCCGGAAAATCGGGGCCGGTCACGAACCAGGAGTTTTTCAGGTCCGCGTATGGAATCAAGGATGGTCCAACACTTGTCGCCCAAATTTCCGGACCCGCCGTCCACCAGGGCGAAATATCGTTAGTGAACGGAATGTCTTTGCGATGCACGGGCATGAGTTCATTCACCACAGCCCATGACCGACCGGATTCCGCGCCGTGCGGCGGACAGGGCGCGGTAGTCATGTTTCCGAATAGCAGCGCGAGATAATCGGGGGACTTCGACCACAGATAGACGGGACGATCGCCCCACTGCGTCCGATATTGTCTCACCAAGGACACCGCGTAGAGATCGGGCAACAGGTACCCCTCGATGCGGATGTCCTCACTTCGCAACCGGGCCGCGTCACGCCGGATGTCGAACGCGGCGATATCCTTGGCCGGACGCTGGTGATACCGGACGATTCCAACCGCGCCGAATACAATCCACGCCACGACAATAACCCAAGTCAAGGAGGTTCCGAGGGGTCGGTGCCGGTATAGGGTTGCCAGTCCGCATGCGAGCAGGAGAAACAAATAGGGTTGAATCGGCACCCAGAATCGAATGGAAAATTTCGTCGTTCCAAAGATCCGATAAGCCAGGATCGACGCCACGAAAACGAGCGATGTCACCACGACCACCGGGCCGCGTCCCTGCCGGATCCAGGCCATCATTCCAAACGCGGTGATTCCCGCGCCAACTACTCCCAAGATCGGAGTGCCGAAAAGAAAGCCCAGAAGAAATGCGATCATCATGACGGGTGAGACGCCGGTATACGAGTCGATATTCAACAAGTGTTCACGGCAAGTGACGGCGTAGACGATAAATCCGGCCAAAGAAATTCCGCTGAGCGCCGCGCCAAACACAACCTGGCCAAAAAGGCGCAGACGATGGCCCCGAATCTCGGTCTCGACCGAACACACCCGGATGAGGATCCAACAAACATGGATGCCGAGAAAAATCAGATAGCCTTGCGTGAAGGCACCGACTGTCGAAACGATCAACCACCCGGCGATCGCAGCACGATTCCCGCGCGCCAACGCCGAATCAAGAAATAAATGAGCCGCCAACGCGTATGCGGCCACGGTGGAATAGGGGCGAACCTCTTGGGCATACACCACCTGCAGTGGCGACCACGCGACCAGGAGTCCGGCCAACAACGACTCAGGAACTCCCGCACGGTGACGTCTCGCCATCATGACGGCCAAAGGGACGCAGGCCAGGCTCATGATCGCCGGAAATATGCGCAAAACGGTATCCGAAGCGCCCCACATCGCAAGCCATCGAACGCCCTCGCTAAAGGACAGATTCGGCAGATAATAAATCATGCGATCCGGCAGGCATTTGAACGAGGCGATCAAGACCTCCATCGCCTCATCGTTCCATAGTGGTTTACGGCCGATGTTCCAGAACCGCGTAACGGTCGCGATCATGGAAAGCAGCGCGACGGACAGCCACAATCGCCGCGTCGGGTGAGACAAAAATGATTGCGCCATGATGAGCGTATCTATTTTCGGTGCGTTTGCGCCACTGGGCGAAAGGCATCCCAGGACCGTTGTTGCCGGTCAAAATGTCGAACGAAAGCCCTCAAACCGTTGCCGCCTGAGCGACCGCGTCCGTGTCCATTCGACGACGGAACAGTAATCGACGGTAGTATTCGCCGGCCGTGATTCTCGCGCTCAAACGCGTGAATGATGCAAAGAGCAGGAATGGTCTCGTGCTGGCTGTGACGAGACGAAGAAGCCTTCGTGGCGAAAAAAATCGGCGGTAGGCGCGTTTCTGCGTGACCGACAGATCACGCCCGGTCGCCAAGGCATAGAACGAATGTTTGGGGTAGTAATCGTAGTCCAGGTCTTTAATTCGCTCGCCAAGTTCCGCCGCCGCAAGATCGTAAAGCGGCGTCTTGGGAAATGGAGTGAATGTGAAAAAACTCGCAAGGTTGAGTTTGGACTCCACGGCCAATTGCACGGTCTTCTCGATTTCCTCCGCGGTTTCTGTCGGAAAACCGATGATGAAATATCCCTTCGTCAAGATTCCGATACTCGATGCGTAGCGAATGCTCTCCATCAACCGTTCCGGTTTGAGCGCTTTTTTCAGAAGTTTCTGCACGCGATCGGAGCCCGATTCCACCGCGAAAGTCAGGTTGTAGCAACCGGCCCGCTTGAGCGCGTCGATCTGTTCCTTGTCGAGCAGGTCCCCCCGCACGCCGTTGGGGAACGCGATGTGGATTTTGTACGGTCGGGCTGCGATTTTTTCGCAAAACTCCAAAACGCGCCGCCGGTCGTAATTCCAGATGTCGTCCACGAACTGAATCTCATCTACGCGATGGTCGCGGACGAGAATATCGATCTCTTCCAGAACATGGTCCGTGGACCTCGCTCGCATTCTTCGACCCATCAGATTGTGACAATAAGTGCAATGGTACGGGCAACCTCTCGACGTCATGACCGGAGCGACGCGACGGCCGGCCTGAACCATCCCGTTCATGGAATTGACCGCGAGATAGTCTTTGAACCGAATGGATGACCAATCAGGAAATCCCAGGGCGTCCAAGTCCTGTGGGGCTTCCGAAACGGTTTCCGGTTGATCCAGATCGCCACGGGTGGCTACGCCGGGAATGGCGTCAGCATGTCGTTTCGAAAACAGGTTTCGCAAATACCGCGGGAACGAATACTCGGCCTCGCCCAGGATGGCCGCATCGACCGCGGGACTGTCAAACGCGCATGCCCGATCGACCGTGGCCAACGGCCCCCCGGCCACGACGTGCGTCGCGGAATGAGCCCCTCGGACCACGTCGGCCGAGAGCGCAACGCCTTTTTGCTCGCCGAACAGCGCGCTGAGCCCGACCACATCGGGACGATAATCGGCGACCAATCTGGACAACGCGTCCAGCGGCTTTTTCTCGTTACGCGAGTCGTGAATACGAACGTCGACGTCTCCGCCAAAGTCCCTTTTGATGGCGGTGGATAGCCAGAGTGGGCCGAGCGGCGGCGATGACGTCTTGACGGGAATAGGCTGACTGACGCGCACCATCAACACTCGCATGACGGACTCCCCTCGGTGGCAGGGTGTAAGGAC
This sequence comes from Deltaproteobacteria bacterium, assembly GCA_020845895.1. NCBI lineage: Bacteria > Pseudomonadati > Myxococcota > Myxococcia > Deltaproteobacteria bacterium. The sequence continues at coordinate 7,313 of JADLEX010000078.1, forward strand.
TGCTCTCGAACCGCACCCGCGGATTGTGGGCGCACCCGACCAAAAGACTTTCGGAAACGACGGACGGTATCGCCGAGCGACCGGCCAATACGTCCGCCCCCTTTTCCTCGGATTTCCGGCGTCGTCGCGACGGGTGCTCTGGGGAAACGCGGCATGAGCAAATCGGCGACGGCCTTTTCGATCATCATGCCGAAATAGAAACGGCGCATACGCGCGCGCGCAATCGGTCGATAAAGCGTGCTCGCGAGCCGCAGCGGCCACGACCGGCTATAGTCGTTGATTTTGCGATCAATGAATATCGACGCGAAATGCAGGCGTTCGAATTTTTCTTTTTTGTCGCCGTCATCCCACGAATACCGGTTCCATTCGCCCACGCGCGCCCAGCCTGCGAGCGAATCCGGCGCGCGAAATCCCGCCGCGACGGCATCCTGATAAACCTCGGTCCCTGGAAACGGCGTGAACAGATACAGAGGGCTGGTGCGAAATCGGGAATTGAGTTCGAGCAGATCCACCATCAGTTTCGCGGTCTGCCGCGTGTCGTCCTCGGTTTCGGAAGGGAGGCCGGTCATGAAGCTCGCGAAGAGGTTCAACTGAAAGTTTGCGAGTCGCCGAACCTGCTCGACCACCTGCGGCACGTCGCCCTGCTTCTTGATGTACGTGCGGATGCGTTCCGAGCCGCTCTCGATGCCGATCGTAACCCTCTTGCAACCGCTTTTTTCCACGAGTCGCAGGTCGTCATCCGTCAGCCGGGCGAGGCTGTAGATGTCCACGCCCTGCACCTCGTAAGTCAGATCCGTGGTGAGAAACAGTTCCGCCAGACGCAGCGCGCGTTTCTTGTTGATGAAGAAATTGTCGTCGACAAAATAGACCGAACCGAAATCGTGTTTTCTGCGCAGCGCGAGGATGTGCTCGAAGAGCCGCTCGGGCTCGATCGCGCGCCAGCGCGTGTCGTTCATGACGGTGTTGTAGCAATAGGTGCAGTCGTACGGGCAACCGCGGCTGCCCTGCGTGTAAAGCGTCGGCACGCCCTGATACGTGGGAAGATACGGACGCAGATCGGCGTCGATGGTGGGCAGCAGCGGGATGCGTTCGCCGCGCATCAGCGGGCGTTTCGCCGTGACCGAGACACGGCCGTTCTCGGAAAACGCGATTCCGGGGATCTCGCCGAGCGGGCGGCGCTCGATCAGATACGAAACGATTTCGCCGAAGGTCTCCTCGCCCTCGCCGATGACCACGGCGTCCACGAGTTCGTGCGCGGCGGTCTGCTGGGCCGTGAGACTCGCGTGCACGCCGCCCCAGATCACCGGCGTCGGCCCCGATTCGCGCACGATGCGCGCGGCGTCCATGGCGTTGACGAGCATGTCGGAGGTGTAAGACGTCAGGCCGACGGCGACCGTCGGTGCTTCGCGAAGCCAAGCTGCGAGCGTCGATCGCCAACCGGAGTCGAGCCGCGCGTCGAGAAGACGTACGCGCACTCCCTCGGGAACGCCGGTCGAAACGGCCATCAGGCCGAGCGGAGGGGAGGGCGCCGAGCGGAGAAAATCCATGTAGCCGATCGCCGGCTGGATCAGGATGACCTGCGGATTCGCGGATGTCGGCATGCATTCTCCGCGGATTCGGCCCCGCAAACGCATCGCGGTCCGCATGGATTCACGGAATGCTCGCAGTCTATCGCCGAATCCGTGGCCGCGTAAGCTGTATGGATTACAAATCCTTCGTGCGCCCGGTGCCAAACGTTATCGGCGCGACTCTTCCAGGCGCTTGACGCGGTTCTCATCCACGCGCACGAACACGGTTTTCGTTTGCTCCACCACCACGCGGCCCGGCGGCGCGCCTTTGGGTTTGCGGACGTATTTGCGCTGCGTGTAACGCACCTCGCCCGCGCCCTGTTTGACGAGTCGCGACCCGCGCAGCGCCAGCGTCGCGGCGTCCAGCAAGGTTTCCGACGACAACTCCTGCCCCGGCGGGACCTTGACGACGACGTGGCTTCCCGACTCGCCCGAGACGTGGAACCACCAGTCGTTTCCCACGCCGATGCGAAACGTGACCTCGTCGTTTTCGCGGGCGTCGCGGCCGACCACGATGAGCGATCCGTCCTTCGCGACGTATCGCCTCGGTCCCGATAGCTGCGGCGTTGATTTCCGTGTCGTCGCCGCTGTGACGCCTATTGGATTGCGCGGTTTCGGGATGAAATTTTCGGCCTCGGCGCGCGCGCGCAGAACGCCCAATGCGTCATCGGGCGCGCGCTCGATCTCCTGCGCCAACGCCGCGGCCAGATCCGCGCGGCGCTTCGCCTCGGGGATCTGCTCGGCGAGCGCCGCGAGCTTGCGTTCGCCGCGACGGGCTCGGGTAAACAACCGATCGACCTGCCCGGCGGCGCCCAATTTGGGATCGAGCACGATCACGCGCGCGGGACCGCCGTACCAATCCTCGATTTCGATACGATCCAGTCCCTTTTTGACGAGATGCATCGACGCGGCGAGATGCTCGGCGTCGGCTCGAAGGCGCACGGGGTCGCCGGCGTCCTCGGCTTCGCGCGTGAGTTTCGCCAGATGCTCTCGCGCCCGCTTCGCCGACTTGCGAACCGCGGCGAGCAATTCCGCCCGTGCGCGGTCACGCCGCGACCGATCGCGTTCCCGCGCGTAGAACCTTCCGATCGCGAACGCGATATCGCCCTCGCCGAAGTCGCGGACAGTGCGCTGCGCGGCCGGACCCTGGGCCGGCGGCGCGACCGCGTGCGGCGGCTGATAAACGTCGCCGGGCACGCAGGGGCGTGGCCCCGATCCCGCGCGCGCCGCGTCGAGCACGCGCCCTTCTCCGTCGATGACGATCAGGTTGCCGTGCCGGCCGAAGAGTTCGGCGACGAGCGTGCGAACGCCGTCCGCGCGCTCCACGGTCAGCGTCGCGACACGGTCGCCGGGCACGACGGCGAGTTCGACCACGCGACCGCCCTCGAGGTGTTTGCGCGCCGTGGCGCAGAACCGCGGCGGCGTGGGGTCATGCGCGACGCGCTCGTCGGCCAGCGCGATGTGCGCGAGGCCCGGCTCGCACGTCACGATGAGCCACGCATCCAGGTCGCTCCCGTGAAGCTGGATACTGAGCGTGTGGTCGGCCGTCTGGTAGATCTTCTGGACGCGCGCGCCCTCGACTTGGCCGCGCATCGCGTCGACGACGAAGGTCAACTCCCGCGATGTGAGCGTCACGCGGCGTCGTCCGGGAGTTCGAGAATCGTCAGCCGTTTTTCGTCGCGAAAAGGTCCGCAGTTGATGAATCGCGTGCGGTCGTAGTCCATCTCGCGTCGCCGGGGTTCGTGGACATGGCCGTAGTGGACCGTCCTCGGCGCGTGCGCGTCCACGTAACGCAGAAGTGCCTCGCTGCCGCCCTCGTCGCGATTCGCGATGCGGTCGAAACACAGGTCCTCGATCGCGGGCGGGCAGTGCACGAAGAGGTGATCGACCGGGCCGAGCGCGACGAGCCGGCGCTCGAATTCCTCGGGCGAAATCTCGCCGGGCATGCCGAAGCTGTAGTTCATCTTCGGGCTGCCGTTCACGAATCCCAGCCGCGCGCCGTTCAGATCCAGTACGTGCGTCTCTTCGATGTACCGGATGTTGGGACGCAGATTGGCGCGCAGTTGCGGCGGAAAATCGACGTTGCCGTTGATGAGATAAACCTCGCAGGGAATCTTCGAAAACAGTTCGCGGTAGCACTCGCCGGTGCGCTCGGCGATTTTTCCGAACAGATCCTCGATTCCCGCCGCGGTTTTCACCATCACCTTCTTGGCTTCGGCGAGGCGGTTTTGCGCGGTGAGCTCGATGACCTGCTCGATGGTTTCGCGATCGACGAATTCGGCGAGCAGTCCCGACCGATCGGAGTAGTCGATGATGTTGATGAAATCGCCGAGCAAAAAGCACAGGTCTTCGCCGTCCAACTGCGCGACGAGGTCGTCGTACGCGCCGTGGATATCGCTGGCGATCTTGATGCGCACGATCGCTTCCGTTATCGGGCGGCGCGGATGCCGTCGAGGGCGTCCAGATTCGCGCACGACGCGGTATCGCCCGGGTCCTGACCCAGATACACCTTCTTGATGGTGCCGCGCAGAATCTTGGCCGAGCGCGTCTTGGGCAGATCGCTCACGAAGACGAGCACGCCGGGGCGCAGCGTCTTGCCCAGATGCCGGACGACTTGATCCTTGAGTTCGGCGCGAAGTTCCTCGCTCGGCTCGTGACCCGGCGCGAGCACGACGAAGCAGCCGACCGTCTCGCCCTTCAGATCGTCGGGCAGACCCACCGCCGCGGATTCCATAACGGACGGGTGCTCCATGAGCGCCGACTCGATCTCGGCGGGCCCGGTGCGTTTGCCCGCGACCTTGATCGTGTCGTCCGACCGGCCGCGCAGATACCAGAAGCCCTGCTCGTCCACCTCGGCCCAGTCGCCGTGAAACCAGATGTTCGGGAACTTCGAGAAATACGTGTCGAGGTATCGCTGCCGGTCGCCCAGGAATCCCTTGGTCATCGACGGCGCGGGCTGCTTGCAGACCAGGTGCCCGATGCCGGTCTTGATCGGATGCCCGTCCTCGTCGAACACGTCCACGTCCATGCCGAGCGCGGGGCCGGCCAGCGTGCAGGGGGTCAGCTCGGTCACGGGGTTCGGGCTCAGGTGACAGCCGACGATCTCGGTGCCGCCGCTGATGTTGATGATCGGCACGCGCGACTCGCCGACGTTTTCGAACAGCCACATATACGACTCGGGATCCCACGGCTCGCCCGTCGAACCGAAATAGCGCAGCGACGTGCGGTCATACTTTTTTACGTACGACAGATCGGATTGCTGAAGCAGCCGGATCGCCGTGGGCGAAACGCCCAGGTGCGTGACGCGAAATCGCTCGACCATCTCCCACAGCCGCCCGGCGTCGGGGTAGTTCGGCACGCCCTCGAAGATGACGAAGCTCGCGCCGAAGTGCGCGACGCCGATCATCTCCCACGGCCCCATCATCCAGCCGATGTCGGTCACCCAGAAGAATCGCGAGTCGGGCTTCACGTCGAAGGCGTACCCGAGTTCTTTCGCCATTTGCGCGATGCAGCCCGCGTGCGTGTGGACGGTGCCCTTGGGCCGCCCCGTCGTGCCCGACGTGTAGATGATGAGCGCGGTGTCCTCGGCCTCGCAGATCTCGGTCGGCGCGTCGTCGCCGTGGTCCGCGACGAAGTCGGCGTAGCGCACATCGCGGCCGTCCGTCATCGGCACCGCTTGTCCGGTTCGGGCGACCACCACCACGGTCGTCACGGTCTTCGCGAGGTCCACGGCCTTGTCGGCCTCATTCTTCAGCGGCACGGGCTTGCCGCGCCGGAACGAGCCGTCCGCCGTGAACAGCAGTTTCGCGCCGGCGTCCTCCAGGCGCACCGCCAGCGCCGATGGCCCGAAGCCCGAGAAGACGGGAATCGCCACCGCGCCGATCTTGAGGATCGCGAAAAACACCACGACGATCTCGGGTGCCATCGGCATATAGATGCCGACCGCGTCGCCCTTTTTCACGCCGTGCGCGCGCATGGCGTTCGCGAGCCGGCAGACCTCGCGGTTCAGCCGGTCGTAGGTGTAGGTCGTGGGCTCGCGGTCGTCGCACTCGTGCGTGAAGCAGATGTGATCGCCGCGGCCGTCGCGGATGTGCCGGTCGACCGTGTTGAGCACGACGTTGGTCTTGCCGCCGACGAACCAGCGCGCAAAGGGGAAACCGTCGGCCTGCGTCTGCGTGTACGGCGCGTACCACTCGACGCCGAGGTCGCGGAGCGCCGTGTCCCAGAAGCGCGAGGTGTCGGCGACGGACCAGGCGTGCAGCTCGCGATAATTCGCCGCGCCGACCTGGCGCATCAGCCGCGCGATGTTGGAGTTTTCCAAATATTCGCCGGTGGGTTTCCAGATCACCTCGACCATGGCAGGACCCTTTCGTCGCGCATCGCGCGCATGTGCATTCGGCAGCAGTCGCTCATGTGCATTCGGCCCCAGTCGGACCCGGGCGGGTGGTTGCGAAAAGAGCCTCAATATTGTACACGGTTCGCGTTCAATTGACCACGTTTTGAGCCCCCGCACAAAATGGCGGATTCGTGCATTGACGGGGCCGGTGTTCCCGAAGGAGGTGCTTCATGTCAGGCGAGAAGATCACGGTAAAGGACGGCCGGCTCCAGATCCCGGATCGGCCCATCATTCCCTTCCTCGAGGGCGACGGAATCGGCCCGGACATCTGGCGTGCGTCGCAGATGGTGTTCGACGAGGCGGTCCGCAAGACCTTCGGCGGCAAGCGTCAGATCGTCTGGAAAGAGATCCTGGCGGGCGAGAAGGCGTTCAAGGAAACCGGCAACTGGCTGCCGGTCGAAACCACCGACGCCATCAAGGAATATCTCGTTTCCATCAAAGGTCCGCTGACGACACCCGTGGGCGGCGGTTTCCGCAGCCTCAACGTCGCGCTGCGCCAGATCCTCGACCTGTTCGCGTGCGTGCGGCCGGTGCGCTATTTCGACGGCGTGCCCTCGCCGGTGAAGGCGCCTCACAAGCTCAACGTCGTCATCTACCGCGAAAACACCGAAGATGTGTACGCGGGCATCGAATACGAACAGGGCAGCGACCAGGCGCTGAAGCTGATCGAGTTCCTGAACACGACCTACGGCACCAACATCCGCGTCGATTCGGGCGTGGGCATCAAGCCGATCTCGGTGTTCGGCAGCCGCCGCCTCGTGCGCAAGGCGATCCGCCATGCGATCGACAAGAAACGCGGCAGCGTGACGCTCGTGCACAAGGGCAACATCATGAAGTTCACCGAAGGCGCGTTCCGTAGCTGGGGCTACGACGAGGCCCGCGAGAACTTCGGCGAATTCACGGTGACCGAGGATCAGGTGTGGAGCGACTTCGGCGGCAAGACGCCGGCGGGCAAGGTCATGATGAAGGACCGCATCGCCGACGCCATGTTTCAGCAGGTGCTGCTGCGCCCCGACGAATACGAGGTCCTCGCCACGCCCAACCTGAACGGCGATTACCTGTCCGACGCGTGCGCCGCGCAGGTCGGCGGCCTCGGCATGGCCCCGGGCGCGAACATGAGCGACGACGTGGCGCTCTTCGAAGCGACGCACGGCACCGCACCCAAGTACGCGGGACAGGATAAGGTGAACCCCGGCAGCGTGATCCTCTCGGGCTGCATGATGTTCGAGTACATGGGCTGGGACGAGGTTTCCGTGGCCATCCAGCGCGGCATCGAGGGCGCAATCGCGAAAAAGACCGTGACCTACGACTTGGCGCGCCAGATGCCCGGCGCAACCGAGGTGTCGTGCTCCGGCTTCGGCGAGGCCATCTGCAAGAACCTCTGATTCCGACCCGAAAGACCGATGCGGCCGGTGGGATTTTCCACCGGCTGTTCTCATGCGGCGTCGCGCGGAAGATGGCCCCCGTCATGGCGCTCACGAACGATCGTTTCTACGCTTCGTGCGAACTCTGAGAACGACACGGCGGTTTCGCGGGGCGCATCGCCCCGTTCGGAGGATGACGTGGATAGACTCATCATCGACCCGATCGGCGCGACCGGCGTCCGATTCGACGAGGGCTTCGTCGAGGTCGAGCCGGGCGTGCGGCTTCGTGTCATGTCGTGGACGCCGGACGCGCCAACGGACACGGCGCCGGTCGTCTTCGTCGCGGGCTGGGTTTCTTCTGTGCTCGGGTGGGCGGAAATGATCCGCGAGTTGGCGGCGCATCGCCCGGTCGTCTATATCGAGACGCGCGAAAAGTCGTCGGCGCACGTCGCAAAATCGGGGCTGGGTCCGTCGGACTTCTCGATCGAGCGGATGGCGCGCGATCTGGTCGCCGCGTTCGCGGCGCTTCGCATCGACCACGAGCGCGCGGTGGTGGCGGCGAGTTCGCTGGGCGCGACCGCCGTGCTCGAGGCCCTCAAGCAGGGCCGTCTGCGCGCCCGGGCCGCGTTTCTCATCGGTCCCAACGCCGAGTTCAGCGCGCCGCGTTCGCTGCGGCCGATCCTCTATCTGCCCGCGGGGCTCTATCACGTCGTCAAGTACTTCGTGCTCTGGTACGTGCGCACCTTCCGCGTGGACACGAAGCGTGAGCCCGAGCAGTGGGCCCGCTACAACCGCACGCTGCGCGACGCGAATCCGCATCGCCTCAAGTACTCGGCCCGTGCCGTCATGGATTACACGGTGTGGAGCGACCTCGAGACCGTGGAGATCCCCGTGGCGGTTGCGTACGCGCCCACGGACAAGCTGCACGGCGCGGACAATATCCACCGAATTGTCGGGGCCATGCCGAACGCGGTGGCGGTGGAGTGCGCGTCGAACAAGGCGATGCACGACGCGCGCGTGGCGCGGCGGATCGAGGACTTCATTTCGCGGTTGGAGGCCCTCGGCGGACGGCGCCGGGCCGTGTGAGAAAACGCGCTCGCGGGGCGGGCGAACCGGCCCCGTCGGCGGAATCTAGTGAACCGTGCCGCCTTTTTTGAGCGCCTGACGGTGCAGCGCGCGCATCAGCGCGGCCTGCGCCCGGTTAATGTCGATCTCGGGATCGGCGTGCGACTTCGCGAGGCGCTCCTCGGCGCGCTTCTGGGCGGCCGCGGCGCGATCGGGGTCGATCTCGTCGGGCCGCTCGCACACCTCGGCGAGCACAATGACCTGATCGGAATCGATCTCCGCGTAGCCCTTGGCGACGAACATCGACGTCGTCTGCGCATTGTTGGTCAGACGCAGCGTGCCGGTTCCCAGCAACACCATGTACATGTCGTGCCCGGGCAGCACGCCCATTTCGCCCTCGGAGGCGGGAAGCACCACCATGTCGGCCTCGCCCGCCGCGACCTTGCGCGTCGGCGTGACGATGTTCACGGTCAATTTGTCGGCCATCACTTGCTCCCGATCACGCGGCGGACGCGGCGATCTTTTTGGCTTTTTCGATCACCTCGTCGACGCCGCCGACCATGTAAAACGCCTGCTCCGGGTACTCGTCGAGTTCGCCCTGAATAATTTTTCGGAAACCGCTGACGGTGTCCGCGATTTTCACGTATTTGCCGGCGAAGCCGGTGAACTGCTCCGCCACGCTGAACGGCTGCGAGAGGAAGCGCTGGATCTTGCGCGCGCGGGAAACGGTCAGCTTGTCGTCCTCGGACAGTTCGTCCATGCCCAGAATCGCGATGATGTCCTGCAGGTCCTTGTAACGCTGCAGAATGCGCTGCACCTCGCGCGCGACGTCGTAGTGCTCATCGCCCAGCACGCGCGGATCGAGGATGCGGCTCGTCGAATCGAGCGGATCGACCGCGGGGTAGATGCCGAGCTCGGCGATCTGGCGCGAGAGAACCGTCGTGGCATCGAGATGCGAGAACGTTGTCGCCGGGGCCGGATCGGTCAGGTCGTCGGCGGGCACGTAGATCGCCTGCACCGATGTGATCGAGCCCTTCTTGGTCGACGTGATGCGCTCCTGCAGTTCGCCCATGTCGTTGGCCAGGGTCGGCTGGTAGCCGACGGCGCTCGGGATGCGGCCGAGGAGCGCCGACACCTCGGAACCGGCCTGCGTGAAACGGAAAATGTTGTCGATGAACAGCAGCACGTCCTTGCCCTGCTGGTCGCGGAAGTATTCGGCGACGGTAAGGGCGGACAGACCGACGCGGGCGCGCGCGCCCGGGGGTTCGTTCATCTGGCCGTACACGAGCGCGGTCTTGGCGATGACGCCCGATTCTTTCATCTCGACCCACAGGTCGTTGCCTTCGCGGGTGCGCTCGCCGACGCCGCCGAACACCGAGTACCCGCCGTGCTGTTTGGCGATGTTGTTGATGAGTTCCATGATGAGCACGGTCTTGCCGACGCCCGCGCCGCCGAACAGGCCGATCTTGCCGCCGCGCGAGTAGGGGCACAGCAGGTCGATGACCTTGATGCCGGTTTCGAGCGCCGCCGTGGTGACGTCCTGGTCCTGCAGACTCGGCGCGTGACGGTGGATCGGCCAGTGGTCGTCGGCGTTCACCGGGCCCATCTCGTCGACCGGATCGCCGATGACGTTGATGATGCGGCCGAGCACCGCGTCGCCGACGGGTACGCTGATCATCTTGCCCGTGTCGCGCACTTCCTCGCCGCGCACCAGACCCTCGGTGGAGTCCATCGCGACCGTGCGGACCACGCCTTCGCCCAGATGCTGCGCGACCTCGAGCACGAGGTTGTCGGGTTCGCTGCTGATCGCAGCGTTGTGCACGCGCAGTGCGTTGTAAATGGCCGGCAGATGACCCTCGTCGAACTTCACGTCCACGACCGGGCCGATGACCTGCAAGATCCGTCCTTTACTCATCGTCTCATCTCCTTCGCGGCCCGTGACTCCGATCAGCCCACGCAGCCGGTTGTTTCGATCTTCACGCGGCGCGGGTGCGCCCATCCCCTCGCGCCCGACTCAGCCCTTCAGGGCCTCGGCGCCGTTCACGATTTCCGTCAGTTCCACCGTGATCGCCGCCTGGCGGCTGCGGTTGTAAAGCAGCGTCAGCCGGTCGATCATCTCGCCCGCGTTGCGGGTCGCGTTTTCCATGGCGTTCATGCGCGCGCCCATTTCGGCGGCGAAGCTCTCGAGGAACGCGCGGTAAAGCTGATAGTTCACCTCGCGCGGGAGCAGATCCTTCAGGATCGCCTCCATGCCCGGCTCGTACTTGTAGTCGAGCAGTCGCTCGCGGTCGTCGTCGATCGGATCGTCGGGAATCTCCACGGGAATCAGACGTCGCGTCACGATGCGCTGGCTGATCGCCGAGACGAACTCGTTATAGACGATGTAGATCTCGTCCGCGCCGCCCGAGTGAAAGTGCTCGATCAGCTCCTCGCCCACGCGCTGGGCGAGCGAAAAGTCGAAATCGCGCAGCAGGTTGAGGTAGCTTTTGCGGATCGGTTTTTCGCGCCGGTTGAAAAACTCGTACGCCTTGCGGCCCACGAACGACATCTCGACCTGGCGCTTCGATTCGAGGTCCGGCAGTTCGCGCTGGACGTGCCGGATGATCGACGAGTTGAATCCGCCGCACAGACCGCGGTCGGATGTGATGACGACCAGCTCGACCTTTTCGACGTGCTCGCGCCCGTGCACCAGGTCGTATCCGTCCAGCGGCGCGTGGTGCAGCAGGTTGTTGATCACGTTGTCGAGCATGATCGCGTAGGGCCGGGCCGCCTTCAGGCGTTCCTCGGCGCCGCGCAGCTTCGCCGCGGCGACCATTTTCATCGCCTTGGTGATCTGCTGCGTGCTCTTGGTGCTCTTGATCCGTTTGCGGATCGCTGAGAGATTCGACATGACTTCCTCACGAACCCTTCGCCGCCTTGAGCATATCGCTGAACTTCCGAAGACCCTCGTCCAGGTCCTTTTTGAGCGCGTCGGAGATCTCCTTTTCCTTCTCGATGGTGGGGATGACGTGCGGATAATTGTCTTCGAAGAACCGGTGCATCTGGGGCTCGTATTTGGTGACGTCGTCAACATCGACGTCGTTCAGAAAGCCGTTGAGGCCCGCGTAAATGAACAGCACCTGCTGGCCGACGCTCTGCGGTGCGTAGATGCCCTGCTTGAGCACCTCGGTCATGCGCTTGCCGCGGGCGAGCTGGGCCTGCGTGGCCTTGTCCAGTTCGGAACCGAACTGGGCGAACGCGGCGAGTTCGCGGTACTGGGCGAGGTCGAGACGCAGCGATCCTGCGACCTTCTTCATGGCCTTGATTTGGGCGGCGCCGCCGACGCGCGACACCGAGAGACCGGCGTTCACGGCCGGGCGAATGCCCGAGAAGAAGAGATCGGTTTCGAGGAAGATCTGGCCGTCGGTGATCGAAATGACGTTGGTCGGGATGTACGCCGAGATGTCGCCGGCCTGCGTCTCGATGATCGGCAGTGCGGTGAGCGAACCGCCGCCGCGTTCCTTGGACATCTTCGCCGCGCGCTCCAGCAGGCGCGAATGGAGATAGAAGACGTCGCCCGGGAACGCCTCGCGGCCCGGCGGGCGGCGAAGCAGCAGCGAGATCTGGCGGTAGGCATTGGCCTGTTTGGACAGGTCGTCGTACACCACCAGCGCGTGCATGCCGTTGTCCCGATAGTATTCGCCGATCGAGCAGCCGGTGTAAGCCGCGAGGAACTGCAGCGGCGCGGCGTCGGAGGCGTTGGCGGCGACGACCGTCGTGTACTCCATCGCGCCGTTGCGTTCGAGCGTGTCGATGACGCGCGCGACGGTGGAGACCTTCTGGCCGATCGCCACGTAGATGCAGTAGACCTGATCCTCGGGGCGCGCCGGATTTTTCTGGTTGATAATGGTGTCGACGACGATGGACGTCTTGCCGGTCTGCCGGTCGCCGATGATGAGTTCTCGCTGGCCGCGGCCGATCGGGATCATCGAATCGATGGCCTTGATGCCGGTCTGAAGCGGCTCCTTGACGCCCTGGCGATAGACGATGCCGGGCGCCTTGACCTCGACCGGACGGGACTGCGTGAGGTCGAGATCGCCCTTGCCGTCGATCGGGCGGCCCAAGCCGTCGAGCACGCGGCCCAGCGTCTGCTTGCCGGCCGGGGTCGACACGATGCGGCCGGTGCGGCGCACTTCCATGCCTTCCTTGATCGACATGCTCTCGCCGAGCAGAACGCACCCGACGTTGTCCTCCTCGAGGTTCAGCGCCATGCCCATGACGCCGCCGGGGAACTCGAGCAGCTCGCCGGCCATGACGTTCTCGAGGCCGTGCAGACGCGCGATGGCGTCGCCGACCGAGAGCACCTGGCCGACCTCGGCCACATCGACGGCCCGGTCGTAGTCCTCGATCTGTTTCGCGATGATCTTGCTGATTTCTTCCGCGCGGATCGCCTGCATGTCTTCAGTCCTTCCCCGTCAAAACTTCAAAACGACGCAACTGTCCGGCCAAGGAACCGTCGATCACGAGCGAGCCGACCTGCGTGCGCACGCCCCCGATCAGGTCGGGGTTCACGGCGGTCTCGAGGGTGACGGTCTTTCCCAGGCGTTTGGTCAACTTGATGCGGAGCTGCCCCAATGTGGCCTCGTCGAGCGGCATGGCCGACACGACGCGCCCGCGCACCTTACCCGCGGCTTCGTCGGCGATGCGGTGATACGCCTCGACGATGTCGGGCAGAGCGGCGAGTCGGCGCTTTTCCACCAGCACGCGCACGAAATTGGCGACGGCGGCAGCGGGCACGGTGGCCTTCAGGATTTCTTCGACGGCCGCGCGGCGCTTGTCCACGCCGAGCACCGGACTGTTGAGCGTGCCGAGCGACGGAGCCATCGCGTCGCACAGCGCCCCGAGTTCACGTCCGAACTCCTCGAATTTTCCCTGCTTGAGCCCGACCAGTAGCAAGGCCTGCGCGTAACGGCGGGCGAGGGCGGTGACGGCCATGTCAGGCCTCCTCGACGCGTTGGATGTAATCGTTCACGAGGCGGCGCTGCACCGAGGCGTCGGCCTCGGTGGCGAGCCGCGCCTTGGCGGCCTCGACGACGCGGAACGACATCATGTCGCGCACATCGGCCATGAGTTTCGCGGTCTCGGCATCGATCGTGGCCTGCGCGTCGGCGAGCATGCGCTCGGATTTCGTCTTGGCCGCGACGATGATGTCGTGGCCCTGACGTCCGGCGGCGTCCTTGGCGTTCTGGACGATGCGGTCGGCCTCTTCCTGCGCGTGCGCGAGGCGGGCGGCCGCTTCCTGATGCAGACGGTCGGCCTCGGTGAGCGTGGCCTTGGCCTTGGTCACCGCTTCGTTCAGTTCCTCGGTGCGCTTGCGATAGAAGTTGGTGACGGCCTTTTTCGCGAGCCACACCAGCAGAGCCACGTAGAGCACGAAGTTGACGACCGACGCGACGACCTGACCGAGTGGGAATCCGCCGTGCGCGCCATGAGCCTCGCCGTGTGCGCCTTCCTGGCCCGCGGCTTCGTGCGTTGCGGCTTCGTGTCCCGCCGCCGCGTGCGGATCGGCGACCGGATGTTCCTCGGCGGGCGCGTCTCCTTCCGGATGCGACGGCGCGACCTCGCCCTGGGCGACCGCCCACGACGCCGACATCAGGATCGCCGCGATGCCCACTCCCAAAATCCAACGATGAATTGACGTCATTTCCCTACCCAACCGGCGTCCCGAGGGTCGCCGCAATTCAAGCCGATCGACCGATCAGACGATCCGCGAGTCGTGCCGCGAGCTTCATGGCGTGGGCGTCCACTTCGGCGACGAGTTGCGCGCTCGCGGCCGCGAGTTTCTCCCGCGCTTCACCGACGAGCCGCGTCGCATCCGCCGTGGCCGCCGTCAGGATTTTGTGCTCCTGCTCGTGCGCGTCCTTGATGAGTTCCTCGCGAATGCGGTCGCAGTCGCTCTTCGTCTCCGACATGATGCCCGCGTACTCGGCGCTCTCGGCGTTCGCCTTGGCGATCAGTTCCTCGGCCATCCGCGCCGGCTCCACGTGCGCGCGCTCGCGGGCGTCGAGCACCGCGAGAATCGGCCGAAACAGCACGCGGTTCAGGAACCACATGAGGAACAGGAAGAGCCCGAGCTGATAGAAGAAGGTCAGGTCCAAACTGATCATGGCTCACTCCGCGCCGCGAAGCCGGTCTCGTCCCAGGACGATGCCGATCTCGCTCAGTTCGAGCAACGGTTCGTCCTCGGCCATCCGATGGATCGCAACCAGCGATTCCACGGGGCCGACGAAACGACCCGAACCGGTGTAGACGTAGTCGTGCGAGGCCGTGTAACGGCCCGTCAGGTCTTTTTCGTGCGGTTGATCCGAAACAGCGCTCTCGAAGTTCTCAAGACGCACGCCCGTGGCGTCGGTCTGCACAATCCGCCGGATCCGCTCGCCGTGCTCGCGACTGGAGGTCGTGAAGCGGAACGAGAATCCTGTCTCCACCACGTCGTGGGCGGCGACGATCGGCGTGTCGGCCTTCGCGAACGTGTCGCGCGCGACTTCGAGCGCGGGCCATGTCTCGCCGGGCACGAGCACGTGTGTCTCGTTGCCGGCGAGGTGCAGCTTTTCGAGCACGCGATGCACGCGGCTTTCTCCCTGAATCCCGAGTTTTTCCGAGAAAACGACGCGCTCCGCCGCTTCGCCGAGCTTCGCACGCAGGGTCCCGAGCGCCTGCTCGCAGCGCGGCAGGTCGCATTCAAAGACCACTTCGACGTATGGCGTCGCCAAGAACGGCCCCTAGAAGAAAAACACCGGAGTTGACAGCAGGAAGACGACGATCAGCACGGGGATCGAGTACTTCAGCATATAGCCGAAAAAGCTCGGCATCGGCACCCCGGCCTCCTCGGCGATGGCTTTTACCATGAAGTTCGGCGCGTTTCCAATATAGGTGTTCGCGCCCATGAAAACGGCCCCGGCGCTGATGGCGGCCAGGTAGTGCGCGCCGTTGGGGAAGGTTGTTCCCGCCACCTCGCCCATCAGGTAGCGCACCGCCTCGGGCTCGGGGATGCCCGGGTAGATCTGGCCGAGCGCCGCGTTGAAGAAGGTCAGATAGGTCGGCGCGTTGTCGAGGAAACTGGACAGTCCGCCCGTGGCCCAGAAATAGCGGGCGGGCGTGTTGACCGCATTCACGAGGAAGGCGAGGTGCCCTTGCGAGCCGGCCTTGAGAATCGCCAACGCCGGAATGATCGTGATGAAAATGCCCGCGAAAAGAATCGCGACCTCGCGAATGGGTCCCCACGTGTATTCGTTGGCCTTTCGAAGCGCTTGCGACGTGGTG
The DNA here is from genome assembly GCA_020845895.1 of Deltaproteobacteria bacterium. Lineage (NCBI taxonomy): Bacteria > Pseudomonadati > Myxococcota > Myxococcia > Deltaproteobacteria bacterium. The sequence goes on from JADLEX010000078.1 coordinate 23,008, forward strand.
AACCACGACGCCGCGCCCATGCCGAGAATGAGCAGATCGCGCACGAGGTTTTGAACCGACTCGTACAGGCCGAGGCCGACGGGGACCTCGCCCCATTCGATAAGGCCGCTCATCAACACCGCCGCGAGAATCCCCCCGAGGAACACGAAATTGAGCTTTCCGTCGAGGCCGAACGGCTCGGGTGCACCGTCGTCGGGCGGCGGCGATTCTTTTTTGAAATAGAAAGAGTCGAGGGCGAAGAAGATGGCGAGGACAAGCACCGCGGTAAAAAGCGTATCCGGCAAAATGTGGATGGCGGTCCAGAAGAAGTGAACGCCGTGGAGGAATCCGAGGAAGAGGGGCGGGTCACCCAACGGTGTGAGCGAACCGCCGATGTTGGAGACGAGAAAAATGAAGAAGACGACGACGTGCACCTTGTGACGCCGCCACGCGTTGGCGCGCAGCATGGGACGGATCAGGATCATCGACGCGCCGGTGGTGCCGACGAGCGAGGCGATGGCCGTTCCGATGAGCAGTAGGATGAGGTTGACCTTCGGCGATCCGCGAAGCGAACCGCGCACCACGATGCCGCCCGCGACCGTGAAAAGGCCGAAGAGCAGGATGATGAACGGGATGAAGTCGACGACGACGATGTGCCAGATCTCGTGCAGCGCGTGGCCGCGATACGCCATCAGGAACGGAACGGCGAAGACGACGGCCCAGGCCGCCGCAATCTTCGGATAATGGTGATGCCAGAAGTGCGGAGCGACGAGCGGGAATACGGCGATGGACAGGAGGATGCCCACGAAGGGGATGACGCTCCACAGCGGGAGCTCAGCCCCCAGGTTCACGCCATCGCTTTCGGCCGCGTCACCCGCCCACGCAAAACCCGCGCCCAAAAGAAGGACGAGGGTGCAGATCGCGGAGAAAAAAGACACGTACCTCAATGCGGCACCTTCCGCACGGCCGACCGACCGGAAAATTCCGAAGGATAAAGATCGGGCGGGGTCCGGACCTAGACGGTCTTCTCGGTCCCCTTGAGAGCCTGCTGGGGCGGGGCGGCCGCCGGACGGCTCTCGGGCCGGACGGGTCCGTCACCCAGGATCGCCTCGATGTTTTCCATCTTGCACGCGCCTTCGAAGATGACGCCCTGCTCGACGACCAGCGACGGGGTCGCGATGTTGCCGTAGAGCTTGCCGGGGGCGCGCAGTTCGACGCGCTTGCGCGCGGCGACGTCGCCGTGCACGTTGCCGGAGATGATCACGACATCGACGTTGATCTTGGCCTGGATATCGGCGCCGGGGCCGATGATGAGCGTGCCCTTGGAGAAAATCTCGCCCTCGATCTTGCCGTCGATGCGCACGGTCCCGTCGAAGGTGAGCTTGCCGACGAACTCGCTATTCTTCCCGATGAAGGCGTTGACGTCCTTCGGGAATCCCCCCATCTCCTCAACCATGCCCCATCTCCTCCTTTAGGCCGAACCTCCCCGGTTCGACCCGACGTGTGTTTTTAACCCCTGCCCGGTTTCGCCGCAAGTCCATGCGCTTCGATTCCGGGCCGATTCTCCGTTATTCGAGTGTCCGCGCGAGCAAATCGAGCACGTGGTCGCGCTCGTCTTTCGAAAAGTAATGGATTTCGATCCGTCCTTTCGCCTCATTTCCCGACATCTGCAACCGCGTCGCGAATCGCTCACGCAGTCGGCGAAGCAGATCTTCCATGTTCGGGTCGGACTTTTCGTCGCTTTGCGGTGATGGCCGGGGCCGCGCACGCAGTTTTTTCGCGGCCTCGAGCAGGCGCTTGACGTGGCGCTCCGTCTCACGCACCGACATGCCCGCGCCGACGACATCGCCGAATGCCGACAGGATCTCGTCGGCTTCGCCCAACGGCAGAAGCGCCCGGGCGTGACCCGCCGTGATTTCGCCCGCCGCCAGTGCGTTCTTCACCAGTTCGGGAAGACCCAACAGACGCAGGGCGTTCGCCACCGCGCTGCGGCTCTTGCCCACGCGATCGGCGATGATCTCCTGCGTAAACGCGAAGTGATCGACGAGCGCTTGTAGTCCCTCGGCCTCGTCGATGGGATTCAGGTTCTCGCGCTGGAGGTTCTCGACGAGCGAGAGCACCGACAGATCCTGATCGTCGGCGTCGAAGACCAGCACCGGCACCTGCGCGAGCCCGGCGACCGCCGCCGCGCGAAAGCGTCGCTCGCCCGCGATGAGTTCGTATTTTTCCGAGTCGTCGGGCAGGCGGCGCACCGCGAGCGGTTGGAGAATGCCGTTTTCGCGGATCGACGCCGCGAGCTCGGCGATCGACGCGTTGTCGAAGGACTTTCGCGCCTGAAATCGGTTGGGAACGATCTTCGCGAGCGGCAGTTCGAGGACGCGCCGCCCGGCGGGTTCGTCGTTCTTCGCGCTCTCCCTGGCCGGGGGAGGATCGACCGCAGGGGGGGTTCGAGCTTCGCCCTTGGATGCCCCAGGGCCGATGAGCGCGTCGAGCCCCTTGCCGAGCCTGCTATGTTTCGCGGTTTTCGTCGCGGTCGTCGTCGCGGTTTTGGTCATGGCGTATCCGTCGCCTTCTCTCGCTTCAGAAACTCACGCGCGAGCGCGAGATAAGCCTCCGCGCCGGAGGACTTGATGTCGTAACGAAAAATCGTCTGGCCGAAACTCGGCGCTTCGGAAAGACGCACGTTGCGCGGAATCACCGTGGAAAACACGCGGTCGCCAAAGTGCGTGCGCACCTCGGCCTCGACCTGATTCGCGAGATTCGTGCGCCGGTCCATCATCGTGAGCAGGATGCCGCCGATGATGAGTCGCGGATTGTACGCCTCGCGGATCGCGTCAACCGTCCGCGTGAGCGCCGACAGCCCTTCGAGCGCGTAATATTCGGCTTGAAGCGTGACGACGAGTTCATCCGCGGCGCACATCGCGTTGACGGTGAGCAGGCCGAGCGAGGGCGGGCAGTCGATCACGATGTAATCGAATCGATCCTTCACCGATTTCAGCGCCCGGTGCAGCAGGTCGTTGCGGTCCGGCAGATCGACGAGTTCCACCTCGGCGCCGATGAGTCCGGGACCCGACGGCGCGACGTGCAGCTTTCCGGTCGATGTCTCGCGAATCACCTCGGACATCGGGACGTGGGCGATGAGGGCTTCGTAGATGCCGGGGGTGCGTTCGTCGGGTCCGAGGCCGATGCCGCTGGTGGAATTGCCCTGCGGGTCCATGTCCACGAGCAGCACCCGGCGGCGCGAGAGGGCGAGCCCGGCGGCGAAATTCACGGACGTCGTGGTCTTGCCCACGCCGCCCTTTTGATTTGCCACCGCCAGAACCTTGGTCATCGCTCATTCCCGTCGCGGGCTCGGATCGAATTCGGCGCGATCGGTTTCGCCCGCACGCGCACTCAGGTCATACATTTTCGGCAATTCCCGGCGCCCCAATCGCCGGGGGACGAAACCCATAGCACGATCGCCGTGTGTCGCCAAGCGCCGGGCGACCCGAAATGCGAAACGCCCCTTTCGGCGAACCGGAAGGGGCGTCGCGTCGGATTTTCGCGTCAGATCAGGGCAGGCAGCTCACGTAGCTCGCGAACACGCCCGCCAGGTCGTCGGTCGTTTCGATCAGCGAGAATTCGGCGCCGAGTCCGGCGAAGCAGCTCACGGTATTCGCGACCTCGGAGAGCGACTCGCAAGCGGGGTGAGCCGATTCGCAGGCCGCCTCGTCGTCGCCGAACGCGCGGTCCATGGCGCAGTCGAGGTAGCCGGCGCAGTTCGCGCCCTCGGCCTCGGCGCGCGCCGCGAAGTCGGTTTCGGCCGCGATCACGCAGTCGAAGACCTGCTCGCCGCACGCGGCCATGCACGCGGCGGAATCGCACTCGAACGCGCAGTTCGCGCCGGCGTCGGCGCAAGCCACCGCGTCGGTGCGGATCTGGTCGAAGCTGACGAGATCGGCCATCGGCACGTCGCCGTGGATCGCCATCTCGATGTCCGAACCCCACTCATCGGCGCCGAAATCGACGTTCAGCCCGGCGAAGTCGTCGAGCAACCCGGTGCCGTCGAGCGCGTCCATCTTGCTCGCGCAGCCGCCGCATCCGTCGCAGCCGCACGCGCCGGTCGCGGGATCCTCGGAATAATCCGGGTCCTCGGTCGTGTCGTCGTCGGCCGACGTGTCATCATCGTCCATGTTTTCGAAGTCGTTCTCCTTGTTTTCGTCGTCGTCATCGTCGTCGTCGGAACAACCCCCGAGACCGATGGTGAGAGCGCCAAGAAGAGACAGGACCACCAACAGCGTCGACCACGGCCACAAGCGCATTCGGTTCCCCCTCGTCGATGACGCCGCGAACGGGTCGCGGCCGCAAATGTGCGGAAATTCCAGCAATTTCAAGAACTATACACAAACGCGTCGAGCGAGGGAATACGCGCGAATGGGTCATCAAGCCGCGGACCGCTTCTTCCGATAGATGCTGAGAGGGGAACGGAATTCCCCGTCGCGGGTTATTGGGGAGCCGCGCGACGTACCGGCGGCGACGCCAGGGACGGTGCCGAAAATGAAACTCAAAAGAACTTTCACAGCCCTGGCGGCGATTCTGATCCTTTCGACGACCGTTTTTCCGTCGATCGCACTCGCGCAGGACGACATCGACATCGCGGCCATCCGCGCCGCCATCCGCCGGTCGGGCGCGAACTGGAGCGCCGCCGAGAACGTGGTCACGCGCCGTGGTATGAACTTCATGTCGGCCCTCGCGGCCGCACCGGTGCCGGTCGTTCATTCCACCGATCGCTTCTTCGAACCCAACATGAGTCTCGCCCTGCCGACCGCCATCGACTGGCGCGCCAACGGCGGGAACTACGTGACGCCGGTGCGCGATCAGGGCTCTTGCGGAAGCTGCTGGGCGTTCGCGGCGGTGGCGGCGGTCGAAGCGCGCGACGCGGTCTTCAACGGCATCGCGAGTCCCACGACCGACCTGTCCGAGCAACAAGTGCTTTCGTGCTCCGACGCGGGGGACTGCGTCGCGGGCGGATATCTCTCCGGGGCGCTCGACTACATCCAGGAAACCGGAACGCCCGACGAGTCGTGCTTCGCGTATGCGGGCTACAAGAAGAGCTGCGCGAGCACGTGCGGCGACTGGGCGTCGCGCACGGTCACGATCGACGACTGGTCGTGGATCACGACCACCAACTACACCGACACCACGCTCATCAAGACCGCGCTCATGGATGGCCCCGTGCCCGTCTGGTACAAGATTTACATGGATTTCTACGCCTACACGGGCGGCGTGTATCAGCACGTGTGGGGCAACTACGTCGGCAACCACTTCGTTCTGATCGTCGGCTACAACGACGCCGAACAGGCGTGGATCGTGAAAAACAGTTGGGGCGACGACTGGGGCATGAGCGGCTACTTCAAAATCAAGTACGCCGACTCCGAGTTCGGCTCCTGGGCCGCCGCCGTGACGCCGCAGGTCGATAGCTGCGCGCTGCCCGACCTCGACTTCGTCGCGAATCCCACCTCGGGACCTCCCGGCACGGTCGTGTATTTCACCGAAACCGGCAACAAGCCGCAGTGTACGGTGACCGCGCGCAAGTGGACGTTCGGCGACGGCACCTACACCAGCCACCACAATCCGCTGCATGTCTACAACGCGGCGGGAAATTTCACCGTGAAGTATGAAGTGACGAATTCGGCGGGAACCTTCCGCGTGGAAAAACCCGCGCTCGTCGTCATCGAGGACGACGCCGAGTGCCATGTGAACGCCGACTGCGAAGACGGCATCGGCTGCACCGTGAACACCTGCAATTCCCAGACGCTGACCTGCGAAATCGTGAACAACTGCGGCGACCGCACGCTCTCGGCCGACTGCGCGAACAGCGCGGGGAGCGGAGAATACACGCTGCCGATCGGGATCTCCGACGGCTCGAACGTCGATGCCTACAACTTCAATCTCGATTTCGACAACGTGAATCTCCAGTTCAAGCAGATGACGACGAACGGCACGCTGCTGGAAGGCCGGGGCGTGTTTCTCTCGTGCGGCATGGAGGGCAACGGCGACATCGGGTGCAGCGGAAATCCGTACCCCGCGCTCGAGCCGGGATCGAGCGGCGTGCTGATGAACCTCGTCTTTACGGTGCTGGCCGACGCGGGCGCGGCCGAGTTTCGCCCCTACAACATGGGCGGCGATTTCGGCGGCATGACGGGCGAATCGTGCACGGCGTCGATCCTGCTCATCGCGGGCGATGACGACGGTGATGATGATGCGGACGATGATTTGGCTGACGATGATGTCGACGATGACGCATCGGACGACGACGCGGATGACGACACCTGGTATCCCGACGACGATGCCGATGACGACAGTACCGATGACGATGCGGCGGATGACGACGCCGAGGATGATGACGCGGCGGATGACGACGCCGGCGACGACGACGGCCTGTGGTGGGATGACGACGACGAGCCCGACGATGACGACATGTCGCCCGACACGAACTCGGGCGGTGAAGACGACAGCGCCGTGGACGTGGACTCCGACGAACAGCAGCAGGTCGCCTGCGGCTGCTGATTCGCGCTTAGTGCGCGAAACGAAAAAAGCCCGGCTCGTCGCCGGGCTTTTCGTTTGACCTGATCGATCCGTGAACGTACAACCGCGTCATGCCGAAATTCGGAATTGCAGATCGAGGCGGGCCATCGCCGTCCAATCCCTCGATGTTCGACACGTCTGTCGTGACGGGGATGATCGTCGCGGCGTATGCATTCGCCGTGCTGGCCCTCGGCACGCGGCCGGTCTTCGACAACGACATCGGCATCCACATCGGCGTGGGCCGCACGATCTGGGAAAATCGGGCGGTCACCGGCCATGATTTTCATTCCCACACCGCGCCCGGCGCCGATTTTCTGGACCACGAATGGCTCGCGCGGCTTCTGTTCTTCGCCATCGACGGGGCGGGCGGCAACGCGGGGCTTGTCGCGTTTCAGGCGCTGACGGTGCTGATCGTTTTTGTTCTGCTGGCACGGAGCAATCGCGAGCACGGCCTCGCGACGGCTCTCGTCCTTCTCGCCGCGGGCGTGGTGCTTTCCACACGCGTGCAGGTCCGCCCGCACGTGATCGCCTGGGTGTTGATCGCTCTTCAAATTGTTTTTCAAAAAAAAGGCAACCGCACGGCGATCGCGGCCTTGCTGGCGCTGTGGGCCAACATCCACGGCAGTTTTCTGCTCGGTGTCGCAATGGCGCTCGTCTGGTCGGCCGAGCGCTGGTGGACCTACCGCGACCGAAAATGGTTCGCATGGGCCGCGGCATTCGCGCTCGCGCCGATGGCGAATCCCTTCGGTTGGCGGATCTACGGCTTTGCCAGGCAAATCAAGGACATCAACTTTTTCGTTTCCGAGTGGCAGCCCTATTCACTCGCATCGGTTTACCCCTGGGTGATCGCCGCGGTATTCGGGGCCATCGTCATCGACTTGATTCGACGGCGTGAGAATCTCCTGTTCGACGGCGCGAGGATCGCACTGCTCGCGGGACTGTCCTGGTCGGCCATGCGCCATGGGTCCGAAGCGATGTTGTACGCCGCGCCGATCTTTGCCGCGCGCTACGGTCCGGCGCTCGCGCGGATGCCGCGACGCGCGGGCATCGCGAGCGCGTCGATGGTCGCTGTCGCCGCCGTGGCCGGAGGCGTCTATTTAGCCGCCGAGCGGCAGTCGTTTCGCTTCACCATCGATTCGCACGCGCTCCCAATTCGGGCGATAGATTTCATCAACCGTGAAGAGCCGACCGGTGAGATTTTCAACGATTACGATTTCGGCGGCTACCTGCTCTGGAAACTCGACCCACGCCGAAAGGTTTTTGTCGACGGTCGGCTCGAGGTCTATGGCCCCGGCGGCCACCTTGACGAATATCTGCGCGTGTCCAATGGCGTGCCCGGTTGGCAATCCATCCTGGACAAGTATGGCGTGAACATGTGCGTCGTTCGCGCTGACCGCCCGATTGCCAAGCAGCTTGACGAGAGAGGCGCGTGGGAGATGGTCTACTTCGATTACAACGCGGCGATTTTCCTGCGTCGCGGAGCGTCGCCCCAAATTCGTCGCATCACGAACTTCCGCCCGTGGGGCCACCGCGACAGGGACAATTTCCCGGTTCTGATCGACGAGGCGAAGTATTTGCTTGGCCAAAACCCCGAATTTTTCGGCGGCTTCAAGATGCTGGGATTCGTCCAGTATCGCTCCGGCGACTATGCCGGCGCGCGCGACAGCATGCGCGAATACCTGCGCCTTTTTCCCGGCGGCGTGCGTTCGGAGCAAACCATGGAAATGCTCGGGAACCTTTCGGTGCGAGGGTTCGGACTCGACACCACGCACGGCAATACGGGGGGCATCATGCCCCAGTTCGACGAGCCGTGAGAGTGCCGCGTCTCGGCCACGGGTTACTCGCCGCCTTGGTCATCGCAACCGCGCTGGGGGCATATGGTCAGCTTCTGACTCCGGGCCGCGTGTTGTACTCGCAGCACAGCGACCTGATGGCGCAGCACTTGGCGACCAAAACGATCCTCCATGAGTCGATCCGCTCCGGGCACGGCATCCCGGAATGGCGCGACGACCAGTTCGCGGGAAACACCGCCGCGGGCAATCCGCAGGCGATGGGTCTCTACCCCTTTCACTCGCTTTTTCTGGTGCTCGATCCCGTTCATGCCGTCGGGCTGACGTTTTTCCTCAATGTTCTTGCGTCGGCCGCGTCGTTCTTCTTGTTGGGCTGCGCTCTCGGTCTGGGGCGGGAAGCGCGTTGGTTCATGGCGGCGGCGGGACTGGTTTGGTTCAAATTGATGGCGGCGATTTACGCGGGTTGGTTGTCCAACACGATGGTGATCGCCCTGCTGCCGGCTTTTTTCGCGGCGGTCGTTCACATGTCGCGCAGTCCGTCCATTGGGGCGGCGGTCGCGTTGGCTATTTCCGCGGCTCTTTGCGCCACCGGTGGGCACTTCCAGTATTTTTACTACGCGGTTCTGTTCGCCGCGGGATTTTTTGTCTGGAATCTGATCCGGCCTCTGCGCTCCGGCGATCGTGCGGGACTCGCTTCGATGGTTCGCTTTTTGGCGGTCGCCCTGGTTCTTGGGTTGGGACTTTCCGCGTACGTGCTGCTTCCTTTGGCCCTCGACGCGCCGCTCCTCTCGCGCACGACGCCTTCGTACGAGTTTTTTCTCGCCGACCACGCGTTCACGCCTCGCTCGCTCCTGAGTTTTCTCACTCCCGCGGCTCTGCGGAACGCTGTCGGCGCGCGGGGCGTGGAGTTCTGGGAAGACGTCGGCTATTTCGGCGTCGTTCCTTTGCTGCTCGCCGCGTTCGCGATCATTCGTGGACGTCGAAACCCGCAAGTCGTCGCGTTTGCCCTGGCGCTGGCGATGACGATCCTGCTGACCGTTGATTCGCCGCTGCTGCGTTTCTGCTTCGATTACGTTCCGGGCTACGCACTGTTTCGCTCGCCCAACCGAATGTTGTTTCTCACGAGCGTTTTCGGAATCGGCCTTGCGGGGATCGGCCTGCAGGCCCTGCTGGAAATCGTCGAGAGCCACGGCTTGCAAAAGACCGTGTCGGCCATCGCCATTGCGTTGATCATCATCGTCGGAGGCGAAGGCGTCTATCGCGCGCGGAATCTCCTGACGACGGCGCCGATCGACGAGGTCTGGCCCGCGCCGTCCGCGAACGAGTTTCCGGCCCCCGGCAACGCGCGTGAGCGAGTGCTCATCGCCGGAAGATCGACGATGAACTATGGACGGCTCGCGGCACTGGGACTGCCCTCGGTGAACGGCTACGACCCGTACAACTACACGCACATTTGGCGTTACCTCGATCTCATGACGCGAGGCCACGTGTCGGACGTCGGCGTCCGCGTATGGGGCGACACCCGCGGCATTGTTCGATGGGATCTGGCCGACGCCCTGGGAGTCGGGTGGATCGTCACGCCGGAGCCGATCGGGGATCTTCCGCCGTGGCTGGAACTCGTTTCGGAAATTCCCGACGCACCCAACTTTGTTTTTTACAAAGGCATGGAGCGCGCGAGGCGATACGTTTATCGCAATACGAACGCGCGACCTCGCGCGTTTTGGGCGCGGCGCGCGATCAGCGCCGATCCCGAACACCCCGCCCATCACCTTGCGGAACAGGCCGACTTGAGATCCACCGCCATCGTCGAAGGGTGGGGGTTTTCCGCCGTCAATTTCCAGGGGGCGGACGACGTGGTGACCGTTGTCGAATCGCGCACCGGCGTGCTGGCCCTCGAAACGATCAGCGCGCAAAAAAGCTTCCTGGTGATGAGCGAGATCTGGCATCCCGGTTGGCGGCTGACCGTGGACGGCGCTCCCGCGGAACTTTTTCGCACCGATATCGCGCTCATGGGAGCGTGGATCGATCCGGGCCACCACCGCATGGAGTTGCGCTTCCATCAACCGCTTCGGCAAGCGGGGATCGGGCTGAGCCTGATCAGCGCGGCGGCCATTTTCTGTAATTTCCTCTGGAGATTTCGTCGTCATCGGTGGACGGAATGTTCGCATGACCGCAGGTATTTGCCGAATACGTGAGTCCCCTTACGAGTGTTTTCTCGTACCACTGGTTACAAATACAACACTGGGATTTTTCGATGCTCGCTCACGACGATGCTCCCGTCGCGTCCGCGCCCTGCAGGCGCCGGAAGCCGGGAGATCGACCGGATCGTGGCGGACAAATGGATGGACCGTCTTCCGTTGAGGGATCAAATGCGTTCATGGCTTTTTTGCGTTGTGGTGTCGGCGTTTCTCGCATCCCTGATCGCCTGCGGCGAGCCGGGAGATGAAACGGCTTCGGAGCCGGTTTCCGAAACGTCTGATCTCGCGACCGGCCATTGGGCATCCGAGGTACAGTCCCGCATCCGCGTCGAGGACTACCGGCTTCAACCGGGTGACGGCGCGTTCACGGGACGTAATCCCGCCCAGCGCTTTACCATCGAAATGGATGCCGGCGGCGTCATGCTCTCCGTGACCGCGCATGACACCGACCAGGACTGGGCGTGGTCCACCGTGGGCTTTGGCCGCGAGGGATTGGTCCTCGACGCGGCACCCGCCTCTCCCGCCTTGGGGGAGTGCGCGTTGCCTCCCGAATACGGCTTCGGCGACGTTTGCCTGTCGTTGATCGAGTACGACCGCGGAGAATTGGTGGAGTGGTACGCGAACCGCGTGGGCGGCCTGGAGCAGGGCTTCGAGGTCTTCGGCGAGCCGACCGGGAATGGACTTCTCGTCATCGAGGGTCGGGTTTCAACGGCGCTTACGGGTCGAGGAAACGCGGATCTCTCCGAGATTCTTTTCGCGGATGAAACAGGCGACGTGCTGCGTTACGCGGGCCTGGCGGTGTGGGACGCCAACGGCGTTCCGCTCGATTCCTGGATGGAATGGACGGATCCGGACACGATCCGCCTGATCGTGGATGATGCGGGCGCACTCTACCCGATCACGGTCGATCCCGGCCTGTCCGCCGCACCGGACTGGCTTTATGAAGGCAACCCAGACTACGCCTACTTCGGTCATTCCGTCTCCGGCGCGGGGGATGTGAACAACGACGGCTACGACGACGTGATCGTCGGAGCGTACAGGTACGACAATGGTCAGAACGGTGAGGGCCGAGCCTACACATTCCTCGGATCGGTCTCGGGGTTGCAGTCGTCTCCGGTCTGGACCTATGAGAGCGACCAGGCCTACGCTTCTTTTGGCTGGTCCGTTTCCGGCGCGGGGGACGTGAACAACGACGGCTACGATGACGTCATGGTCGGAGCACCTGACTACGACAACGGCCAGGTCGGAGAGGGACGTGCCTACGCCTTCTTGGGGTCGGGTTCGGGCTTGCAGTCCTCGCCGGTCTGGACCTATCAGAGCGGCCAGTCTGAGGCCCGATTCGGCTTTTCTGTTTCCGGCGCGGGGGACGTGAACGGCGACGGAAGTGCCGACGTGATCGTCGGAGCAGATAGACATAGCAATGACCAACTCGGGGAGGGCAGTGCCTTCGTCTTCCTGGGATCGGGCTCGGGAATTCAGTCGTCGCCTGCTTGGACCTACGAGAGCAATCAGGCCTATGCCTATTTTGGCGGTTCCGTTTCCGGCGCGGGGGATATCAATGCGGACGGCTACGACGACGTGATTGTGGGTGCGTATTCGTATGAAAACGGCCAAGGCGCTGAGGGCCGTGCCTACGCCTTTTTAGGGTCGGGGTCGGGGTTGCAGTCGTCTCCGGTCTGGACTCATGAGAGCAATCAGGCCTACGCCCATTTCGGCTTTTCCGTTTCCGGCGCGGGCGACGTGAACAACGACGGCTACGACGACGTGATCGTCGGAGCGCATTGGTATGACAACGGCCAGGACAACGAGGGCCGTGCCTACGCCTTCTTGGGGTCGGGCTCGGGTTTGCAGTCCCCGCCAGTCTGGACTTATGAGAGCGATCAGACCAACGCCGATTTCGGCTGGTCCGTTTCCGGCGCGGGAGATGTGAACAACGATGGCTATGACGACGTGATCCTCGATGCCCAAGCTTACGGAAACGGCCAGAATGGAGAGGGCCGCGCCTATGTCTTCTTGGGTTCGGACTCTGGGGTAGAATCGTCGCCAGTCTGGACGGCCGAGAGCGATCAGGCGAACGCCCGGTTTGGCAGTTCCGTTTCCGGCGCGGGGGACGTGAACGGCGACGGAAGTGCCGACGTGATCGTCGGCGCATATCGGTTCTCCATTGGCCAAAGCAATGAAGGCCGTGCTTACGTGTTTCACGGCGAAGCGCCAACCACCACAACCACGACCACAACGACCACAACTACCACGACGACGGAAACGACGACATCCACGACAACCACCACATCGACGACCTCAACGACGGCTTCGTCGACCACCACAACAGTTCCGACGACGACAGGGTCCTCGACCACGACGACGACGTCCGGCGGCGGTGGCGGAGATGACGATGACGACGGTGGCTGCTGCGGCTGCTGAAGAAGATTCCCGATTCCGAACAAAAAAGCCCGGCTCGCCGCCGGGGCCGGTCGTCGCGCTGCTGCTCGGTAACCGACGGACCTTCCTCCTCGGGGAGAGGGCCGGAGAGCGTCTTGAACCGTTCCAAGGTGCCTGCGCTCTCAAAAGGCGCATTTTCGTGAAATCCATTACGGGACATATTACGTAACCGTTAGTACAGTGTGTTCACGCAAAATGTAATCCCGTTGCGACTCGGCCGCGAAAAACGGGTCTGCCCCCGCGAATCGCAAGAGCGCCGACTGGTGGCGCCAGTGTGGGTTTCGGTCCTGGAATCGGATCTTTGGAGGGAAACATGCGCCTTGGGACGATCGTATTGGTGATTCTTGCGGCTCTCGGCTCGTTGCTCTCCTGCGTTGGGTCCGATGGTGAGACGCGTTCGGAGCCGGCTTCCAATACGTCGGAACTCGCGGGCGGACATTGGTCCTCCGAGGTGCAATCCCGCATCCGCGTCGAGGAATACCGGCTTCAACCGGATGATGGCGCGTTCGCGGGACGCAATCCCGCCCAGCGTTTCTCAATCGAGATGGATGCTGACGGTGTTTCCCTCGCGTTGACCGTGCATGACACCGACCACGACTGGACCTGGTCCACCGTGGGATTCGGTCGCGAGGGATCGGTCCTCGACGCGGCGTCGGCTTCTCCCGCCCCGGGGGACTGCGCGTTGCCGCCCGAATACGGCTTCGGCGACGTTTGCCTGTCGCAGATCGAGTACGACCGCGGCGAATTGGTGGAGTGGTACGCGAACCGGATGGGCGGGCTGGAGCAGGGCTTCGAGGTCTTCGGCGAGCCGACCGGGAATGGACTTCTCGTGATCGAGGGTCGGGTTTCCACGACGCTCGCCGGTCGGGGGAACGCCGATCTCTCCGAGATCCTTTTCGCGGATGAAACAGGCGATGTGCTGCGTTACTCGGGTCTTTCCGTTCGGGACGCCAACGGCGTTCCGCTGGATAGCTGGATGGAGTGGGTCGAGCCCGACACGATCCGCCTGATCGTGGATGACGCGGGCGCCCTGTACCCCATTACGGTGGACCCTGGCCTGTCCGACGCACCGGACTGGATCTTCGAAAGCAACCAGGAGGGCGCCTTTTTCGGCTTGTCCGTTTCCGGCGCGGGGGACGTGAACGACGACGGCTACGACGACGTGATCGTGGGAGCACATTGGTATACCAACGGACAAATTGGAGAGGGCCGCGCCTATGTCTTCTTGGGATCGGACTCGGGAGTACAGTCCTCGCCGGTCTGGACCTACGAGAGCGACCTGCCTGAAGCTAGATTTGGCAGTTCGGTTTCCGGCGCGGGGGATGTTAACAACGATGGCTACGACGACGTGATAGTTGGTGCTCATGGATTCAACAACGTCGATGAGTTCGAAGGACGGGCTTACGCTTTTTTGGGTTCTGGATCCGGCCCACAAAACTCTCCGGTGTGGATTGAAGAACCTCATGCGCAGACTTGGTTCGGTGTTAGTGTTTCTGGTGCGGGAGATGTCAACGGAGACGGAAATGACGATGTTATTGTCGGAGCATCTCATGCATCCAATGGACATAACCGAGAAGGCAGAGCCTACGTTTATTTAGGCACAGATTCCGGAATTCAATATTCACCCGTATGGACAGCTGAAGGCAGTCAAACGAAAGGCTATTTTGGCAATCCTGTGTCAGGCGCGGGCGATGTGAATAACGACGGCTACGATGACGTGCTCGTGGGACAGCCTTACTTTTCCAATGGACAGAACTATGAGGGACGAGCCTACGTATACTTGGGAACCAGTTCTGGATTGCAGTCGTCTCCGATATGGATATACGAAGGACAACAAGATAATGCCATCTTGGGAGGGTCGGTTTCAGATGCCGGTGACATTAATGGCGACGGATATGACGACGTGGTCATCGGAGCGCAAGTGTATGACAACGGCCAGAACAATGAGGGCCGTGCCTTCGTCTTCTTGGGATCGATCTCGGGAGGTCAGTCCTCTCCGGTCTGGACCCAGGAGAGTAACCAGGTCCGTGCCTACTTCGGCGATTCCGTTTCCGGCGCTGGAGACGTGAACAACGACGGCTACGACGACGTGGTTATCGGAGCTTATGGTTATGCGAACGGCCAGAACCATGAAGGTCGTGCTTACGTCTTTTTGGGAACGGATTCGGGGTTGCAGTCGTCGCCGGTCTGGACCCATGAGAGCAACTGGGCCGAGTCCTATTTCAGCAGTTCGCTTTCCGGCGCGGGAGACGTGAACAACGACGGCTACGACGACGTGATCGTCGGAGCGTACAAGTATGACAACGACCAGAACAACGAAGGCCGTGCCTGCGTGTTTCATGGGGAGATGCCGACCACCACCACTACCACCACCACCAGCTCCTCCACGACAACAACAACGACGACGACAACGACGACGACGACGACAACGACAACAACAACGACCGCGACTTCATCTTCGACGACCTCCTCGACGGCATCCTCGTCGACCACCACAACCGTTACGACGACGACAGGTTCATCGACGACTACGACGACAGCCGGTAGCGACGACGACACCGGCGACGACGATGCGGGCGATGACGACACGGGTGATGACGACCCCCCCGATGAAGACCCGAGAGGCGACCCCATTGACCCGATAGACAGGGAAAAAGGGGGGGATTCGGACGACGACGACGACCGTGGAAGCGGATGTAGCGTTTAGGAACAACGCCCGTCGGCACACTTTCCTCAATAAGGGAGAACGTCATGGTGAGCCGAATGATGCAGGGTTTGCGATCACTGATCTTCTTTGCTTTGTTGGGCTTTTACGGAGCGTTCGCTCTCGCGCAAGGCGGCAAAAGCGTCTTGGCATCGGAAGAATCGAAAGGAGGGGGTTTGGTCGCCGTGCTGCCCCACGGGCGTCCCGGCACTCCTTGTGCCGTGGATGGACAATGCAACGACGGCGTGGCATGCACGACGGACAATTGCGCCGGTGCAACCAACGCCACGGACACGGTGGGCGGAATGGTTTTCGACTTCTCCGGCCAAGAGCTTCTTCGCGGCAACATCTATGAATGCTCTTCCAACGCCGTGCTCCAAGATGTCCAAATGTATCTGAGCCTATCGGCGGCAGCGGAAGTCATGGCCGTGGTCTACGAGGCCGATGCGGCGACCGGGCCGTTCACCCTGATCGATCAGGCAGCGGCAACCCTGCCGAACAGCGGCGTCAGTTGGTACACGATTCCCGGCCTGGAAACCCACCTGACCGCAGGCAAGTATTACGCCATCGCGTTCACTTGGGACGTGCCGACGGTCGGCTATTACCGAAGTTCACTGCCCGACGCATCGGTGTATTTCGGCACAACGGCAGGCTACGTTGCGGATGAATATTTGCCGGATGATCCCGGCGATTACCATAGCGGGTATATCTATTACCAGCGCGTGGTCGGCACGTTGGTCGACGGCCAGTGCGAAAACACGGCGGATGCGGGATATTGCAACGATGGCGTTGAATGCACCGACGACGTGTGCACCGACGACAGCAATGTGGTCGGCAACTCGGGCTATGAATTTAGTGGGACAACACGCGCTCGCGGTAACCTCTACCTGGCCGACACGGCGGAACACCTGCTGGGTGTGCGAGCCTACTTGGGTATGACGTCGAACTCTCAAGTGACTGCGGTCGTTTATTCGGCGGACGTCATCGGGGGGCCCTACACGCTGTTGGATTCCCATACGACCACTCTCACAGCGGGGGGAACGAAGTGGTACAGCGTGTTCGGCTTGGATGTCACCTTTACTCCCGGCACCTACTATGCGATCGGGCTGACTTGGAACACCCCCGACTTGCTTTACTCTTTCGGCGACTACTGCTTGACTTCCGTGCCCGTTTCCTTCGGTGACGCCGTTGGCAACTTTTCGCCGAACTTGTATCTACCGTCTCCACTGAACTCCTCACTCGCGCCGAACGATTGCCACTACTTCCAGGAGGCCGTGACCGAAGAACTGACCACCGGATGCGCGCACGAGCTGAACGACGTTTGTGACGACTCCGTCGGCTGCACCGAAGACACCTGTGACGATGTGGTCGAGGATACGTTGGGAGGGACAGCAATTGCAGAGAGCGGTTCTCCGAGAATGCGAGGAAATGTTTTTGAGGCCACGTCCAACGCGGTCCTGGAATCGATCTCGATGCAGCTGGATTTCTCGATGCACTTGGCGATCAACGACTCCCATGCCGTGACGGCCGTGGTTTACGAGGCTGCGGCGATCACCGGACCCTATACGTTGATCGATTCGCAGACGGCGGTCTTGGCTGGGCCGGGAATAGAGGATTATACGGTGGATGGGCTGGTCACTCCATTGACCGACGGGAAGTTTTACGCCATCGGGTTCACTTGGGATGGCCCATCATTGACATGGTATGCTGAAAATACCGGGAGCCAAACGGTTTCTTTCGGCGTCTCTAATGCCCATGTCGAGTGGACGGGTTATCTTCCCGACGATCCGTCCGGCGGAATAGTTCAAGACAGCCTGCGTTACCAGATGAGTCTGGTGACCGCGGGCGACGGATGCTCCAACACTCCTGACGACAATCTCTGCGACGACGGCCTCTGGTGCAACGGTGCGGAGACCTGTGATACGGTGAACGACTGCGAAACGGGCGCCGATGCCTGCGCCGACAACGGTCTGTACTGCGATGGGACGGAAAGCTGTAACGAGACCGACGACATCTGCGAAGCTTCGGGCGATCCCTGCGATACCGGCACGGAAGAATGCAACGAAACCGACGACCAGTGTGATCCCTTGTCCGACGACGACGCGACTGACGACGATGCGACCGACGACGATGCGACCGACGACGATGCCTCGGATGACGATGCGACCGACGACGATGCCTCGGATGACGACGCGACTGACGACGACACGACCACCGATGACGATGACGTTTCCGGCGGCAGCGGCGGTGACGATGACGACGGAGGCGGTTGCGGCTGCGGCTGAAACGCCGCGAAGTCCAATTTGACAAACAAAAGCCCGGCGTCGCCGCCGGGCTTTTTTCCGTCAATGCGTTCGCATTACTGGTCCTTCGTCACGTATCCGTAGGCCGAAGCGAGCCAGTAGGCGACGAGATAGTCGACGCCCGGGTTGACGTCGCGGATGTTCTCGACCGCGCCGCACTCGATCGCCCACGGATTGCGCTGCCACAGAAAGTCCGTGGCGCACTGATAGAACACCGGGTAGGCATCGAGCGCCTGATAGTCGACGCCGCCGAAGACCTCTTCCAGGAACGGATACTGCACCTGCAGGTCGTGCAGGATCACGGAAATCGGATCGAGCGGCGCGTCGGGCGGATCGACGGCATAGCGGTAGTTCGGTGCGGGGCGGAAGTCCTCCAGATCCTCGGTCATCTGCGCGAGCTGGTCGTCCCAGTAGTCGGACGTATCATCGAGCTGCGACTGGGCCATGTGGATCTGCGTGTAGAACGCGTTGTGCGACAGGTCGATGTGGTAGTGCACCTGCGTGGTGAAGACCTCGCGGATGAACTCGTTGATGTCGCAATCGGGGCGCGAGAGACGCAGCAGGTTGAACGCGTTCTGGTGCGCGAGGTTCAGCCCGTAGTGCTGCGCGTAGCGGTTCATGATCGAGATGTTCATGAGCCGGTAGAAGAGCTGATTTTCGGGCAGCGCCCACTTCTCGTAGATCTCGCGATACGTCGCGTCGCCCGTGATGTTCCAGCCGATGAGCGACCACGCCTGTTGCTGCGTGGGCAGCACGTTGGGCCCCGCGGTGGTGGGGATGTCGTCCACGTCGGTAATCCACCAGTCGGTGTCGATGAGTTCGTCGAGTACCTCGGCCACGTCGGATTCGATCTGCGCGCGCATCGTCTCGTCGTCAACGAGATCGTACGCCAGCGACATGCCGAAGAACCAGCCGGTGTACTGGTCGCGGCTGGTGTTGCCGATCCAAAAATCGCCGTCGAATTCTCCCGAATCGACGCAGTGCCAGTTCTCGTCATTCACGCAGTTCGCCGCTACATCGCCGTAAGTGGGGTCTGACTGCGGGCCGACGTAGCGCGCGATGAATCCCGGCCGCCCCGTCACGTGCAGATGGCGCGAAAGCGACGACGCGGCCTTGATGGCGTTCGCCTTGGCCTGCGCGTCGCCGGTGACGTGGTAACGCAGCGCCTGCGACGCGAGATAGGTCCCCGTCCAGATGCACGAATCGCCGAGGTCAAAATACCACTCAGCCTCGTCGCGGTCGTCCGACGTAAACACGACGCCGACGGTCGATCCGTAGTTGGGCTGATGCCACGCCTCGTGCCACGAATCGTATGCCTCGGCTTTTTCGCGCAGCGGCCCGCCCGTGGGCGACTCGTCGTAGGTCGAGCCGATCAGCACATCCTCGTCGCAAATCTCGGTGTCGTCGTCTCCAGTGTCGTCGTCCGCCGAATCGTCGTCGGGCAGCGGCGGCCATGTGTCGTCGTCGCCCGCGTCGTCGTCCGTCGCGTCATCATCCGTCGCGTCGTCGTCGGCCGTGTCGTCATCGACCGGAGCGCCACTGTCGTTGTCATCGTCGTCGCCCCCGCAGCCGGCGAGGAAGAGCATCGCGACAAGAATCAAAGTCCACCATGTCCCACGCATCATCTTCACTCCTTAATCCTCAAACATCGCGCCCTGTCCCCAGGACGAGGGTTCGGGACCCATGACAAATTCGAGTGTGCCGCCGCCCGCGATGTCGTCGTGCGTGAACCACGGTACGTCGAGCGCCTCGCCATTGAGTGCCGCCGATTGCACATAGATGTTTTCGAACGACGCGTTTTCGGCGGTGATGACGAGCTCGTTTTCGCCGACGCCCACCTTGGCCCACGGGAACACCGGGCTGCCGATCTGGTAATATGGCGAGCACGGCGCGACGGGGTAGAAACCGAGCATCGTGAACACGGCCCACGCCGAGAGCGTGCCGCCGTCGTCATTGCCGAACACTCCCGCCGGGGCATCGCGGTGGCGATTGTGCAGCACCCAGCGCACCCACTTGGCCGTCAGGTCGGGCCGCCCCGCGTAGTTGAACAGATACGGCGTGTGAATGTCGGGCTCGTTGCCGTGGTAGTAGAACAGATCGGGCAGCACGCCGTAGGGCTTGGGCTGAGGCCGCGTGCCGGCGAAAAACGCTTCGAGCTCGGCGACGAATTCCTCCTCGCCGCCGAAGAGGTCGATCAGACCCGGAACGTCGTGGGGCACGAACCAGCGCCAGTGCCGCGCGTTGCCCTCGACGTATTCGTCGTACCAAAGCCACGCTTCGAGAAAGCCGGCGAGAAAGTCGCCCGATTCGTCGCGCGCGCGGAAAAACTTCGTGTCCTCATCCCACAGGTTCGCGTAATTGCCCGCGCGCTCGGCGAACATCTCGGCGTCCGCCGTTTCGCCCAGCGCGTCGGCGAGCACCGACAGGCAGTAGTCGTTGTACGCATACTCCTGCGTTTTTGAGACCGATCCGCTCGCCTCGTCGGCGGACAGCCACCCGCGCCCGGTCCAACTGTCCACATGGTCGCGGTTGCCGTAGGGCACCGGGCCGACGGCGTGCGCGCGCAGCCCCTCATACGCGGTGTCAATGTCGAAATCCGTCACGCCCTTGATGTACGCGTCGGCAATCACCGAGTCGGAGTGCGTGCCGATCATGCTGCCCGTGTCGCCAAGCCCCTGCGCCCACTTGGGAAACGCGCCGCCCTCCTCGTACATCTTCACGAGCGAGATCGCCATGTCGCGCGCGTAATCGGGATGCAGCAGCACCACGAGCGGATGGAAGGTGCGGAACGTGTCCCACAACGACAGGTCCGTGTAGTACGTGAAGCCGTCGGCGTCGTGCGCCGCGCGGTCGAAGCCCACGTATTTGCCGTTTTCCTCGGTGTACGACGTGACGAGCTGGTCGAGGTGATAGAGCGCCGAGTAGAAGATCCGCTTGTCGTATTCGCGCCCGCCCGCCACCTGCACGCTCATCAGGCGCTCGTTCCACACCGCGCCCGACGCCGCGCGCACCGCGTCGAAATCCCAATCGGCGATTTGCGCATCGAGGTTCGCGCGCGCCTGCTCGACGCTCTGGATCGACAGGCCGACCTTGGCGAACACCGTGCCTTTTGCGGCCGCGAAGCCCACGTACGCGCCGACCGTCGGGCCGCTCGCGCTCGTTCCGCCCGGAGTGCGCACCCCCGCGTCGAAGGTGCCGAAATCCTCGAAGGGTTCCGAAAAACGCGCGACGAAGTGGATCGGCAATCCTCCCGAGCGTCCCGTGAAGCCGCCGCGCTGGTCGATCATGCCGGTGACCTCCCGCGCGGAATCGTCGACCGTCACCTCGGCGTCGAAAACCTGCCCGGGTACGTTGGCGTATCCCGCGTCGATGACGACATACGGCTCGGCGCCCGCCGCAAAGGTGTAGCGGTGAAAGCCCGCGTTCATGGTCGAGGTGAGTTCCACGTCCACGTCGTAGCGGTCGAGATGCACGCGGTAGTAGCCCGGCTCGCCCGATTCGTTGTCGTGCGAAAACGGTGAGCGGTAGCCCGCGTTCGTGACTTTTTCGTCCGAGATGCCGTCCACCGGCATGAGGTTGACGTTGCAAAGATCCGTCGCGCCGATGCCCGGCAGGTGCATGTGTGAGATGCCGCGGATCGTGTTGTCCGGGTAGTAATAGCCGCCCGCGTGCATCTTTTCGTGCGCGAATCCGCCGATCGACGTATCGGGTGTGAGCTTCACCATCGAACCCGGCAGGTTGGGCCCGGGAATCAGCGCGCCCATGCCGTAGCCGATGCCGCCCGTGCCGATGAAGACGTTGACGAAATCGACCGGGTTGTCGACGGGTTCGAGATCGTCGTCGTCATCTGCCGTGTCGTCGTCGGGCAGAGGCGGCCACGTGTCGTCGTCGCCCGCGTCGTCGTCGGTGTCGTCATCGGCGGAATCGTCATCCGACGAGTCGTCGTCGACCGGCGAAGGGCTGGAGTTGTTGTCGTCGTCGTCATCGCCGCAACCCGCGATAAGCAGGGCCGATAGCGAGCACGCCAAAATCCAAACGGTGAATTTCGTCATCGTCATCCCGTCATGGGAACGCCACGGGCCCGAGCCCCTGCGCGTTGGTATTGCCATATTCGTCGCTCACGCCGCCCGGCGCAATCGAGACCGCGTGCGCCACGGCGTGTGCGCGCGTGAAAACGCCCTCGTAGTTGCCGCCGCCCACCGGTTCGAGCATGACCGGCTCGTCGCCGAATCCCGACACGTGAATTGTCGCCGCAATCGACCCGCCTTCCGCGGAGGACCACGCCCCCGCCGAGGCGGTCATCGAACGCAGCCGGAACCCGCCGGGATTCGGCGGCATGAGCGCGCGGCACGAGACGCGAAACTCGTCGCCTCCCATCGCCGTGACCGCAAGATCGGTGACGGCGAGCCCGGTCGAAACGTCCACCGTGAACGTGCGTGAATAGATGGTGTACGGCGCCGTGCGATCGCCGTCCGAGCCGTCGCCCAGGGCTTTGAGTCGGTACATGCCCGATGGCGTGCCCGCCGTGAGTTCCCAGTCGATGCGCCAGCGGTGGCGTCGCTGATAGGGAAACCCGCGCGTCTCATAGTCGGGTTCGGGCGCGTATTGCATCAGGGTGTCGATCGTCGCGTCGGTGACCGTTCGGCCGTCCGGACGCAGGAGCGGCGCGAAGCCCGCGCCGTCGTCGCGCTCCACGGTCACGCGCGGCGAGCCCAGAGCGGTGTAGCCGCCCGACCACTCGAAGGTGACCGTATCGAATCGCTCGTAGGTCGCGTGCGCCTGTGTGATGATCTCGCCCGCGAGCACGCCGGGTTCGATTTCGGCGGGCACATACGAATACGGCCACGGGTGACGCTGGCGGGCGGGCGCGCCGATTTCGTTGTTTTCCTTCTCCGGCGTCAGGAGCTGCGTGGCGAGGTCCACATTCTGCCCCGCGAGCCACTCGCCGAACTTCGGCCCCCAGAAGTTCATCGACGTTTCGTAACCGCCCTGCATCCAGTCCCAATCCATCAGCAAATACATCTGCGTGTCGTTGGCGTAGCCGAACGCGGCGATTTTGTCGGCGGGCCATACGAGTTCGGTTTCAACGCTCTCGCGCAGGTGCTTGGCGAGCCACGACGTGAGTTCGCCGGGCATCAACGGCATGATGTAATCGCCGAGACGCACGACGCCGATCTCCGCGGTGTCGAGCACCCACGACCACGGTTCGACCCAGTGAATGGGCACGTAACAGCCGTAGTAGCCGTCGAGCATCTTCGTTTCCTGATCGTTGCAGTCGACGATCGAACCTTCCGCCTCGAAAAACGACCGCTCCCCGCACCCCCACGCGCCGTGTTTGTATTCGTAGAATCGTCCGGTAATGAGGCCGTGGTAGCCGAACTCGCCGTCCTCATATCCGATCGCGTCGCGCGTGATCGTCACGCGCTTCGACACCATCTCGAAGGTCCAGTCATCGGTCGGCGTGAGATCGTCGTAGGTGTCGCGGATCATGTCCGCCGCGCGCTGCCCCAAGTGCTCCAGATTCTGCCACTCGGGCAGATCGTAGCCCGAGCCGACCGGCGTCGAATCGCCACCCGCCGCTTGAATGAACAGCACCGGCACCGGCGTGTCGAAGGTCGATTCCATGCCGTGTTCCACCGCGCCGGGTGCGTCGGACGTCATCAGAGTGGAATGGGCCATGGTGCCGTGCATCCCCCAGCCGACCAACACCGCGAGCGGCGATCCGTCCTCGCGGTCGATGCGCGCGAGGAACATCCGGTCTTCCTTGTATTCCGGCGGGTTGTTCTGGCACCGGCGGTCGCGGAAGAGGCGATTCGTCGGGTCGAACGGCGCTTGCAGCGTCACCGCCATTTTCGCGGGGACGAGATTCGCCATGCTGTCCGCGATGACGCGCGCGATCGACACGGCCATGCGGTCCTCGATGCGCTGGTCGTAGGTGTCCATGCCGGAAATGCCGAGCACCACCGGCAGTCCGTAGAAATGGTCGGGACCCGAGTGCGAGTGCGTGGACGAGAGCCAGAGTTTTTCGGAAAGGTTCAGTCCGGTGAGGCGGCAGACCTCGTCGAGCACGCGCGTGTACAGCGTGGCCGAGATGAGCGCGACGGGAATGCGCGCGATCACCAGCCGGTCCGCGCCGTTGTCGATGGTGACGGCCTTCACGTCCGGCCGGTCATGATACCCGGTCGACGCACCCATCATGATCGCGAAGGGATGCCGGGGCCCCGACCGCGCGCCATAGCCGCCCATGCTGATGCCGACCGGCGCATAGAGTTCGCCCACGGCGACGCCCGCGTGAAGCGACGCGAGGGTCTCGCCCCCGGGCGCTTCGTCGCACACGGGCGGCGCGGTGTCGTCATCGCCGGTGTCGTCGTCCTCGGCGTCGTCGTCGGGCAACGGCGGCCACGTGTCGTCGTCGCCCGCGTCGTCGTCGGCATCGTCGTCCGGCAAGACGCCGGTATCGTCGTCGGACGCATCGTCGTCGAGCACCGCGGAATCGTCGTCCGTCGCCGAATCCGCCGAAGGGTCGTCATCCCCGTTTCCGCACGCGACGCACGCGAAAGCCACGACCGCCAAAATGAAAAGCGATTTCATGCGGGGGAATCTAGCACAAGCGAGCGCGGCGCTCACCCCCGTCCGCGCGGTCGAAGCCGAGAGAGGGGACCGCAACCGGGAACCAACAACCAACAACCTCCGCACGCGTTTGACGCGCGGGGCATGGGGCGCTAATAAGGCGGCTCGCGCCGGTCGCCCGGTTTGTCGGATGATTGTGCGACTCGTTTGGGGTTGTAGCTCAGCCGGATAGAGCACCAGGCTTCGAACCTGGGTGTCGGGGGTTCGAATCCCTCCAGCCCCGTTCCTCACCGCGCCTTACGCGCCGCCGACGAATCCGGGCGGTCTTTCGCCCCCTCCCAAGCCATCGCGGCGCTAAACAGGCGGCGGCATTCGGCGAGCACGGCGTCGATGGACGGCGGCGACGCCGCGTAAACGCTTTCCATCATCAGTTCATGGACTGATCCCGCGAGCGCCAGAGCGCCGAGCGAAAAATCGCGCGGGAGCAGTTCGCCGCGTTCGGCGAGCATCGTGGCGTTCGTCTCGATCACCGATGCGAACTCGTGCATGTACGCCCGGCGACGCAACGTCATCTCGCGGCTCACCCCCGACGTCTCGACCAGCACGATGCGCGCGCGTCGCGGATCGTCGAGATAGGCGTGGACGAACGCGGCGAGGCCGCTTTCCATCATGCGGACCGGATCGCCCGCGGCGTCGGCCAACGCCTCCATCACCGCCGCGCGCGTCTCGCCCATCACGCGCGCCAACACGGCTTCGAGCAGGGTGTCACGCGTGGGGAATGCCGCGTAGAAGTCCCGCGTGGCCACGCGAGCCCGCGCGCAGAGTATGCCGATGGTGGTTTTACGGTATCCGCGTGTCGCGAACAGTTCGAACCCGGCGTCGATGAGGCGGTCACGCCGCTCGTCGACGCGCTCGGCGGCGGAGCGCCCGGCGTAGAGCCGTTCAGGCCGCTTCGCGGTCGGTTTCGCGGGCGGCTTCACGGGCGACTTCGCTTCCGCGGCGGCGCGCTTTTTCGGTGTCGTCATGTCGGGCCGTTCTCGCCCGGCCCGGCCCGGTGCGCGAGGGCGCGCAGCAGGAACTCCACCTGATCCGCGACGGACCGCTCGAATCCCTCGCCGATATAGAGGTCGAAGTGGTCCGCGTCGTATCGGCGGATCTCGGCGCGGGGCACCCGGCGTGCAGCCTCCAGCGCGGGCTCCGGCGGTGCGACGCGGTCGCGATCGGCCACGCAGAACAGCACCGGGCAGCGGATCCGCCGGACGACGCCGATGGGGCGGTAAGTCGGAATCGACAGGAACACGCGCGCCGCGACCTCGTCGGTCGACTCGCCGTCCTCGGGCACGATGGTGCGATAGCCGAATTCCAGGCCCGGCGCGGTCATCGCGGCGAGCGACCCCGGCGGCCCGGCGACCTTGATGCGAAACGGCTCGCGGTTCGTCGCCGCGCGCGCCACGTCGCGCATCGCCGAAAAGCTCAGGCGCGCGGTGTGGGCAAACCCCGCCTGGCGCACCGACGCGAGACCGTCAACGAAGGGCGCCTGCGCGATCACCGCGGCGAGGGCGTCGTCTTCCGCCGCGACGGTCAGCACGTGTCCGCCGCTGAACGACGTGCCCCACAGCGCGAGAAACGACGCATCGAGCACGGGCATCGACCGCGCGAGTCGCACCGCGGCGCGCCAGTCGTCGAGTTGCCGGTCGATGTCGAGCACGAGGCGCGGCTCGCCGCCGCTGTCGCCGAAGTGGCGATAGTCGAAGACCAGCACGGCAAAGCCGTGTTCGGCGAAGCGCTCGGCGTACGCGTCGAGCCGCGCGCGCCGCGTCGCGCCGAAGCCGTTGGCCATGACGACGGAGGGACAGGGCAGCGCGCGCTCGGGAAGAAAGAGCCACGCCGCGAGGGTTACGCCGTCGACCGCGAATGCGATCTCTTTGCGTCGCATGGGCCGATCTTACCGCGCGGCGCGAAAATGAAAAGCGATATTTTCAGTTTTGAATCGAAAGGCGCGTGCCCGGAAACTGAGAGGACCCGCCGAATGTCTTTTCGCGCAGGAAGGTTACGGCCTGTACGCCGCGCCTCGAGCGCGAACGTCGAATACGACCAAGGCGCGAGGTTCGTGTTGCCATGAGAATCGAATTCGCCAGGTCCCGACGCGCAGACGCCACTCGTCGTCGACGCCCTTCAACATCTTCACATCGCCGTGCCCGGATTCGGCAAACCGCGTCAACGCATCAAAAACACGTCGCCTCGTGGCGGCATCCAGACGATCCAGCGCCTTGACGGCAGGCTTCGTCCAAATGATTCCGACGTTCATTTCGCGTACCGACCGATCACCTCTTCGTGCGAGATCACCTCGCCGCGATCGCGCGCGCGCCTCGCGCGTTTCGCCGCGAGCGTCTCGTCCGCGGTTTCTTCTTCGTCATCCAAGGGAGCTGACGCAAGCCGGCGATAAAACGGATCTTCGAGGATGGCGTTCAGCCGCGGCCGTATGACCGCGAAGAGTGCCGAGGGAACGAGAACAAACTCTTCGCGTCCCTTTGAGTCTCGGATGGTTCGAAATGCCGGTTCGGACTCGGCGGCTCTCCTACGGCGCTGCGTCATGACTCAACTCTCCCGCGTATCGCCGGTCGAAACGCGCGATCGACCGACACGCGCATCATAACCGGGATGGCGAATGAAGACGAGTCGGGACTGAGCCGCTCAGTCGATCGGCGGCTTCTTGTCCGACCACAGTGCCACGCGGAACGGGAACAGCTCGGCGCGCATGACGCCGCGCACGACGGCCGGGTCCGCATTCATCAGCGCGCGCGCGGCGGCCTCGTCGTCGGCCTCGAAGACGCAGATGCCGAAGGTGCGTTCGGCCGCGCCGTGCGTGCGCCCCGCCGTGAAGACGACGCCCTCGGCGACGAGGTCTTGGAGATAAAGGAAGTGATCCTCAACCGCCTTCGCCTCCTCGGGCGTCGGCCCTTCGCTCAGCATCGCCGGGCGGGCCAATTCGACGCGGTACAGGAATGTCGCCATGTGTTCTCCCGCGAAAAGTCGGGAGCCTGTTTAGCACGACGTCCGCCGCGCGGGAAACGTGGCTTCTGTCCTCGCATGCGAGGGGCGCGATGAATCGCGCCCCTACGGCTTCGACGCGGGCCGGATGATGAATCGCGCCCCTATGGCTTCGACGCGGGCCGGATGTAGGTGCCGGGCGCAAGCAGGCCCTGTGCGCGGCAGACCGTGAGCGCCGAGAGGTAGAGGATCTCCTCGGAGTCGGCCTCGCGACGCACCACGTTGAAAGGCTTGCGAAGGCCCATCAGCAGCGGACCGATCGCCTGCGCCTTCGCGAATCCCGCGAGCAGCTTGTAGGCGATGTTCGCCGATTCGAGGTTCGGGAAGATCAGCACGTTGGCCTCGCGCCCCAGCCGGTTGAACGGATAGAAGCGCTGCATGTACTCCGTGTCGATCGCCGTGCTCGCCATCATCTCGCCGTCCACCGCCACGTCGGGGCGACGCAGACGCAGCAGCTCCGCGGCCTCGGCCATCTTTTTCGCGGCGGGGTGCGGGGTCGAGCCGAAATTCGAGAACGACAGCATCGCCACGCGGGGGTTGACGCCCAGGAATTTCGCCAGGTCGGTCGTCATCGACGCGATCTCGGCGAGTTCCTCCGCGTTCGGGTCGATGTTCACCGTGCAGTCGGCGAACAACACCATGCGATCCTGAAACAGCATGGCGTAAACGCCGCAGATGACGCTCGTGCCTTCGCGAATGCCGAGCACCTGAATCGCGGGGCGGATCGCGTCGCGGTATTCGGTGGAGACGCCGTTGACCATGCCGTCGGCCTCGCCGCGCAGTACCATCACCGACGCGACGTAGGTGCGGTCGCGCTGGAGCAGCCGGCACGCCTCCTGTCGCGTCACGCCCTTGCGCGCGCGCAGTTGAAACAGCGTGTCCACATACGGATCGTCGGTCATGCACGTGCTGCACTCTCCCTCGCATGTGAAATGCCGGTCGAGGATCGTCGCGCCTTCGAGATCGACGAACAGATCCCGGGCGCGCTCGCGGATGCGCTCCTCGTCGCCCAGCAGGATGGGATGCGCGATGCCCTCTTCCTTGATGAGGTGCACGGCGCGCAGCACGCTCGGGTGATCGCCCTCAGGGAACACGATGCGCTTGGGCGCCTGCGATGCCTGATTGAGCAGCGTGCGCATCAGGTGGCGTTCGGGGCCGAGCTTCACTTCGAGGCGTTCGACGTATTTGTCATGATCGAGCGTCGGGATGCCCGCGACGCCGGTGTCGATCGCCGCCTGCGCGACGGCAGGCGCCACCCACAGGATCACGCGTGGATCGAACGGCGTGGGGATCAGGTATTCGCGGCCGAAGTGGAACCGCCGTCCGCTGTAAGCGCGCGACACGGCGTCGGGAACTTCCTCGCGCGCGAGGTCGGCGAGCGCGCGCACGGCGGCGAGCTTCATCTCCTCGTTGATGTTGCGCGCGCGCACGTCGAGCGCCCCGCGAAAGATATATGGGAACCCGAGCACGTTGTTGACCTGGTTCGGGTAGTCCGAGCGGCCCGTCGCCACGATGCAATCCTCACGCACGGCGAGGGCTTCGTTCGGCGTGATCTCGGGATCGGGGTTGG
Organism: Deltaproteobacteria bacterium; assembly: GCA_020845895.1. Lineage (NCBI taxonomy): Bacteria > Pseudomonadati > Myxococcota > Myxococcia > Deltaproteobacteria bacterium. Next base: position 52,179 of record JADLEX010000078.1, read on the forward strand.
CGAGGGCGAAGATCACGGGGTCTTTCGCCATCCGGCGAATCCACTCGGGGTGCAGCGCGCCCTTGGCCGACAGGCCGAGGAACATGTCCGCGCCCTCGAGGGCTTCTTCCAGCGTGCGCAATTTCGTGTCCTGCGCGAACTCGGCCTTGTAGGCGTTCATGCCCTCGGTGCGTCCGGCGTAGATCATGCCCTTGGTGTCGAGCATGAAGATGTTCTCGCGACGCACGCCGAGCGCGAGATAGAGCCGCGCGCACGAGATGCCCGACGCGCCCGCGCCGTTGACGACCACGCGAAAGTTCTCGATGCGCTTGCCGACGATTTCGACTGCGTTGAGCAGCGCGGCGCTGGTGATGATGGCCGTGCCGTGCTGATCGTCGTGGAAAACCGGAATGTTCATCAGCTCCTTGCACTTCGCCTCGATGTAGAAGCACTCGGGAGCCTTGATGTCTTCCAGATTGACGCCGCCGAAGGTCGGCTCGAGCAGGCACACGGCTTTGACGATTTCGTCGGGGTCCTCGGTGCCGAGTTCCAGGTCGAACACGTCGATGTCGGCGAATCGCTTGAAGAGGATGCCCTTGCCTTCCATGACGGGCTTGCCTGCGAGCGCGCCGATGTTGCCGAGGCCCAGCACAGCCGTGCCGTTGCTGATGCAGGCGACCAGATTGCCCTTGGCCGTGTATTCGTAAACATCGGCCGGATTCTTCTGGATCGCGAGGCACGGCGCGGCGACGCCCGGCGAGTAGGCGAGGGTCAGGTCGCGCTGCGTGCGGCAGGCTTTCGTGGGGATGACTTCGATCTTGCCGGGACGCTTGTTGCGATGGTACGCGAGCGCGCGTTCCACGTCATACATGACAAATCTCCTTGCCGGGATTCAAATCGGGAAGATCCAAAAAGCCGGGGATCCAAATGGATCACGTCGCGCGGGGAGCGCGGCACGAACCAGATCCTGCGCCCACCCCGACGTCTTTTCAAGCTTGTTTTTTCGATATCAATGTCGTATTATACCCCGTTTGGACAATCCGCGACCAAGGAGCCGATCGCGCTTCGCGACCGGCTGTTGGGGTTTTGGTGGAGACTCGGCGGATCACGCGGCGCGGTCGCCCGCAATCTGGTGAACGGCGAAGGTCATGTGGCACAGCCGCCCTCGGCTGTGCGAGACTTCTCCCGGGCCCAACTTGCACAGCCGAGGGCGGCTGTGCCACATTCATCTTACGCGAATCTGGGCCCCATTCGGTCCACCCACAGGAGCCGCGGAATGGCCGCCAAATCCCGCCGCCGCAAGTCTCGTGGATTCTTCAGCCGCAAGGACGACGTGGTGCTTTCGTATCGCTCCGCGGCCATCATCGGCGCCGTGCTCGTCGTCGCCGCCATCGCGGTCTGGCTGTATCTGGCGTTCACGTGACCAGCGGAAATTGACACCGCCGCGCGCGCCCGATAGACAGGGATATTCCATGGATTCGGGCGGTGCCGATGCGTGACGAGTCGGGGACCAAGGCGCAACTGATCGAGGATCTGAAGGCCGCGCGCGATCGCATCGCCGCGCTCGAAAGCCCTGCGGGCCGTGTCGAGGACATCGCGCGAGTCTTCGACGCGATGCCGGAACCGGCGTACGCGATCGACCCGTCGGGGCGCGTGATCGCGTGGAATCACGAGATGGAGCGCCTCACCGGCGTCAATTCGCGCGACATGCTCGGCCGCGATCAATACGAATACGCCGCGCCGTTTTACGGCGTTCGTCGCCCGATGGCCGCCGACATGGTCGCGTATGACGATGCGGCGCTGCGCGACAACTTCCCTTCGGTCCGGCGTACCGGCGACATTCTGGAACACGAGTTCTACGCACCCGCGCGCGGACGCGGCGGATCGACCTTCTGGTCGCTGGCCCAGCCGCTGCGCGATGGGGTGGGAACGGTGATCGGCGCGGTGGAGTGCCTGCGCGACGTGACGCGCCAGAAGCTGCTCGAAAGCGCGCTATCGAGCGCCAAGGGCGAGCTCGAAGCCATGCTCACCGAACTTCAGGCGGCGCTCGAGAAGTCCCGCGAACAATATAAAAACGAGGCGATCCGGCGCGGCGACCTCGAAGGCGAACTCGCCCGCACGCGCGACGAATTCGTCGACTGGGTCGATCAGCTCGAACGCAGTCAGAAAGAAACCAAGATCCTCGGCAACATGATCGACCACCTGCAGGCCTGCCGCACCATGGGCGAGGCCTACGGCGTCGTGGCGCACTCGGCCGATCAGTTGTTCCCGCCCGATTCGGGTTTTCTGGCCATGTTCGGAGAAAACCGCAACAACATGGAGATCGTCGCGACGTGGGGAACGGACCCCGGCGCGGCCAGCGTGGTCTTCGAGCCGGATCAATGCTGGGCGCTGCGCCGCGGAAAGATCCATCACGTGGACGATCCCAAACATCACCAGATCTGCCAGCATGTCGCGGGCACGCCCGAAAACGGCTACCTGTGCATGCCCATGAACGCGCACGGCGAAGTGCTCGGCATGCTGCACGTGCGTTTCGGGCACTCGCTGCGGCAGAACCGCGAAGCCGACATCCTCGCCAAACAGCGGATCTCGACGACGCTCGCCGAGCAGTTCGCGTTGTCGCTCTCCAACCTCAAACTGCGCGAAATCCTGCACGAACAGTCCGTGCGCGACCAGCTCACGGGACTGTTCAACCGGCGCTATATGGAAGAAACGCTCGACCGCGAGTTGCGCCGCGCCAAACGACAGGAAACGCCGCTCGGCATCATCATGCTCGACGTCGATCACTTCAAGCGGTTCAACGACAACTTCGGGCACGAAACGGGCGACATCCTGCTGCGCGAACTCGGCGCATTCCTGGCCCGCAGCATCCGCGGCGACGACATCGCGTGCCGTTACGGCGGCGAGGAGTTCATCCTCATCATGCCCGGCGCGCCGATGGAGATTCTGGCGCGTCGCGGCGAGCAGATCCGCGCCGGAGTCGAAACCAAACTCAAGGTCAGGCCGCCCGGCCACGACTTGCAGAACGTCACGATTTCGCTGGGCGCGGCGATGTTTCCCGCGCACGGCGAAACGCCCGAATCGATCGTCGGCGCGGCCGACAAAGCGCTCTACAGTTCGAAGGAAGGCGGGCGCAATCGCATCACGCTCGCCGAAACGCGCAAGACCTGACGCGCCCGGTTACGACGTGAATCCATCGATCAGCGAGTGGACTTTCTCGGACAGGTTCTTCGAGATGAGTTCGATGTCGGCGGGGCCGATGCCCATCTCGCGCAGGGCCGGCTCCTGGGCGAGCGCGATCTCTTCCTCGGTCTCGTAGGACCGGAATCCCACCGCGTGCGCGAAGAGATTCGACGCGTGCAGCAGGCGCGCGACGGAACGGCCCGACGGGGCGTCGTCGTATTTGTGGTGCCAGCGGATCGCGTCGTGCAACTCCTCGGGAAACTTCCACGAACGCGCCACGAGTCCGCCGACCTCGGCGTGAAACTCGCGCACGATGTCGTCGGCGAGCAGCGACCCCAGGACGCCCCACTCCGCCCGCCGGCGCAGCACGCCCTCGAGCGCGAGAAACAGCACAGGCTTGCCGCAATCGTGCAACAAGCCGCCCAGGAACGCGAACCCGGTATCCCACTTTTTCACGTCGGCGATCCGCTTGGCGATGAAGGCCGTCGCGATCGAGTGCTGCCAGACGCGCTGCATCGGCACGTGGAAGAGCTTCGAGCGAAACACGCGCTCACCCATCGAAACGGCGAGGCCCAGATCGCGCAACGTGCGTACGCCGACCGTGACGATGGCCTGCTTCAGGTTCGTGATGCCGCCCCGCGCCGAATAGACCGGACTGTTGGCGATTCGCAGAACACGCGCCGCGAGCTGCTGGTCGAGGCGAATCACCTCGGCGAATTCGCGGGCCGACGCATCGGGATCAGACGACAACGCGAGCAATCGCTGGGCGATGGCGGGCATCAACGGGACTTCGAGATCACCGGACCCCACGCGCCGCGCCACCGTGCGACGCACCTCATCGCGAACGGACGATTCCAGAACGACGGTCGACAAGGCACAACCCCTCGGGAAAAGCTAATCGACCTGATCGGTCGAATCGAACTTATTCTAGAGATATCTCGAAAAAGTTCGACCCCGCCGTTCTACGGAACGCGCGGGGTCGAATTCGGCCGAATCACCGTAGGAAAGGGCTAGTGCCCGCCGCCGTTGCCTCCCAGGCCGAGGGCGCTCATGAGCGCGATGGCGATGCCCATGATGCTCTCGCCCGCGATCAAGCCCGACGCCACCGGTACCGTGTAGGTTTCGGCGAATTCCTTCTTCGCCTTGGCGAGCGTCCATGCGATCAGCGCGCCGATGAACATCGAGAGCGTGTTGAAGAATGGAATCACGAACGCGAGGCCGAGGCCCATGGCCGAGGGAATGAACGGCCGCGCCTTCGCGGGCAGCAGCTTTTCGAGGATCGGAATCGCGAGGCCGACAAGGCCGCCGATGGCCAGCGCCCACCGCGCGGTGATGTGCAGGCTGGTCAGTCCGTTGGCAAGCAGCTCGGCGACGCCCTTCCACACCTGGGCGGCCGGGGCGGGGAACTGGTCGGTTCCCAGCACGCTCGCGGTCGGCACGAGAATGTAGAATGCGGGGACGATCACCGCCGCACCCGCGAAGATGCCGAGAAACTGCGCGATGAACTGCTTGCGCGGATTCGCGCCGAGCAGATAGCCGGACTTGAGGTCGGTGAGCAGGTCGGCGGACGAGCTCGCCGCGCCGGCGGTCACGCACGCCGTCATCAGGTTCGTCGTCATGTTCGCCGGGGCGAGCACGCCGTAGGTGAGCTGCGTGATCTTGCCCATCGCGCCGATCGGCGTGATATCCGTCTCGCCCGTCGCGCGGCAGGCGACGACCGCGAGGAAGAAGCTCATGAACACGGAGATCAGGCCCATCCACCACGAGATGGAGAAGCTGATGATCTGAATCGCGACGACGCCGATCGTTGCCACCGCCACGCCCGCGACGAACCACGAGCCCGGCACTTCGATCTCGTCCATTTTCGCGACCCGCGGATCCTTTTTCTTGGCCGATCCCGGACGCAACATGCCGGTCATTCCCGAAAACGCGCGGCCGATGGTGCGCCACTGAAATGCGAATGCGAGCAAGCCCGACGTCACCATCAGCGCGGTTCCGCCCCACAGGCTCCACGACACGATGGGACGATAGCCGAGCTGCGTGATGACGCCCTGCTCGTACATCTTCGGAGCGAGATAGAAGTAGTTGAGCACCGCACCGGCGAGCATGCTCCACGCCACGCGGATGCCGATGATCGCCCCGGCGGCCACCATGATGAGGCTCATTTCGATGCCGATGGTCCACTTCATCATCGGCGCGCCCTTCATCATACCGGGGAGTTCGAGCATGCCGGGAATCTTGAACTTCCACCACGCGAGCGGGTTGTCGCGAAACCACGCAATGACGAGACCGAGCCCGCCCGCCATGAACAGGCTGCGCGCCTTTTTCACCGCCGCCTCGCCGGACGCATACAGCGAACGCAGCGTCTCGGCCGCGGCGAGACCGCTGGGGAAACGGAGCTGCTCGACGTTGACCATCTGCCGCTTCATGGGCACGGCCATCATGACGCCAAGGACCGCGAGGAAGAACGTCCAGAGCATGAGCGTCCAGAACGGGAGGTGCTCGCCGCGAATCAGCAGCAGCGCCGCGATGGCGCTGACCATCGTGCCGCCGGTGGAATACCCCGCGCTGCTCGCCGTGGATTGCATGCAGTTGTTTTCGAGGATCGTCAGGTTGGATTTGAGCACGCCGATCTTGCGCAAGCCCGCGCCGATGGAAAACGACAGGATGCACGCGGTGATCGCAACGCCGAGGCCCCAGCCGGTCTTGAGGCCGACGTAGAGGTTCGACAGGCTCATCACGCCGCCCAGTACGGCGCCCATCAGCACCGCGCGCACCGTGAGCTGCGGGATCTCGCCGTGGTAGTGGTTTTCGAACCACTCCAGCTCGATCTCCTCCGCCGTCTTGCCCGTGGTGTCGATGCCGAGAAACTCCTTCTCCTCGGCGGGCGGCGCTTCGGCCGGCTGCGCCGTCTTGAACGCCATGGTCATGGAATCCGGTTTGCCCGCACCGCCCTGATCGCCCGGTTTCGCCATTGCGAACCTCCCCCAAAAAAGACGAACGCCAAAAAAGTAAACGACGGCGACAACGCCGGGCGCCGAGAGGCGACCGGTGCGGTCAGATCGTCATATCCAATGGAAAACCCACACGAATGCCTGCTGATTCCGGCGAGTCCGGGCGATCTTAGTGGAGATCGGCATCCGGTTCAATCGAAAAAACGCATCGGAGGGCGCCCTCACCCCTTCCCCTCTCCCATCAGATGGGAGAGGGGTGGCGAGCGAAGCGAGTCGGGGTGAGGGGCACCCCGTTCGACCTCGCTAAAAGTCCTTGCGCTCCGGCTCCGTAGGGGCGGCGTCGGCCAGGACCCGTTGGAACACCTCGATTGCCCGGTCGATCATCCGCGCGTCCACGTTCAGGTTCGTGACGATGCGGATCGTCTCGTCGTTGATCGTGCCCACGCGCACGCCGTATTCGCCGAGCACCGTCGCGAGGTGCGGCGCGGTCCACGGTTCCATCACCTTCAAAATGATGATGTTCGTCTCGACCTCGGCGGCGTTCAGTTCGACGCCTGGCAGCTTCGCGATCTCGCCGGCGAGGCGTTTGGCGTGCAGGTGATCGGCCGCGAGCATGGGCAGGTTATGGTCGAGCGCGTAGTGCCCCGCCGCCGCCAGCACGCCCGCCTGACGCATCGCGCCGCCCAGCATCTTGCGCACGCGCAGCGCCGCCTTGATGAGCGGCGCGGGGCCGCTCAGCACCGAGCCCGCCGGCGCGCCCAGGCCCTTCGACAGGCACACGCTCACCGTGTCGCCGTATTTCGCGAGGTCGCGCACCGGCTCGCCCAGCGCCACCGCCGCGTTCCACAGCCGCGCGCCGTCGAGATGCACGGCGATGCCGATCCCGCGCGTCCACTCGAACAGCGCCTTCATCGACGCGACGGGGATGACGCGCCCGCCGTGGCGGTTGTGCGTGTTTTCGATGGTCACGAGCCGGGTGGGCGGCGTGTGCACATTGTCCGGCCGCACCCGCAGCTTGAGCTGCTCGGGCGAAAGCGCTCCGTGGTGGCCGCGCACGGGATGGAGCTGCACGCCGCTGATCGCCGCCGCGTGGCCCGATTCGTAGTTGAAGATGTGGCACGCCTCGTCGCACAGCACCTCGTCGCCTGGGCGCGTGTGGATTTTCAGCGCGGCGCTGTTGCTCATCGTGCCCGTGGGGAAAAACAGCGCGGCCTCCTTGCCGAGCATCGTCGCGACGCGCTCCTCGAGCGAAAGCACCGTGGGGTCGTCGCGGAAGACATCGTCGCCCACCACGGCGCGCGCCATCGCCTCGCGCATCCCTGCGTCGGGCTGCGTCACCGTGTCGGAACGAAGATCGACGACCGACTCGCGGTCGGACGGTTCAATGTCGGGAAGTGTGCTCATGGCGATTCCTTTACTTCGGGCTCGGATTCGGCGGCGCTTTGCAGCCGCCGGTCGATTTTTCGCACGTAGTCGCGGCACAGTTCGAACATTGCGTGGTGCAGCGCGCGACCGAAGGGCGGGTTGTCGGGCACCACGCCGACGAGGCCGATGCGCGCGCCGTCGCGCTCCCACGTTTCCACGGGACGCACCCCCGCTCCGCCCGATCCTTCGGCGAGCAGCCCCCACTCCTTGCCGTCGCGCGCGCGGCGAAGCGTCACGTCCATGCTGAAGGTCACGTGGCCCTTATCCCAATCGCCGCGAACGTTGGCCACGGTCACGACCGCGTCGAACCCCGGCGCGTCGGCGCGGTCGGTGATGGCGACGTCGCGCGCGACGATGCGCGTCGCCGTGGCGAGCCCGCGCGTGATGGCGTCGGTCAGGCGTTTGTTGAGCGTGGTGTCGTCCGTGCGCCAGTTGGCGGTCAGCGTCTGGGGACGCACGATGGCCACGCGTAGCGGCCACGGCTCGGATCGTCCCGATTCCGCCGCGACGGTGAACGAGTTTTCGACGTGAATCAGCTCGGCGCAACCGGCGACGAAGACGACCGCGAGGACCATCCATAACCGTGCGGGAAGCGCGTGCCGCATGGCCAGATCACACCAGCCGGGGGAAGACGCGCCGCGCGGTGGCGAGCGCCGAGCGCGCGACATCGCCCACGGGAACGCCGAACAGTTCCGCGAATTTTTCGGCCACGCGCACCACGTGCGCGGGCTCGCAGCGCTTGCCGCGGTCGGGCTTGGGCGCCATGTAGGGCGCGTCGGTTTCGGTCATCACGTGGCCCAGTCCCGCGCGGCGGATCACCGCGTGCGACGGCATCTCGGGTTTGAACGTCACCGTTCCCGTGAAGCTGAGGGCGAAGCCCATCTCCATCACGCGCTCGGCCATCGCCACGTCGCCCGCGAAGCAATGAAACACGCCGCGATAGGGACCGTCGGCCTCGTCGGCAAGGATCGCGAGCGTGTCGTCGTCCGCCTCCCGCGAATGAATGACGATCGGCAGATCGTGTTTACGTGCGAGATGGATCTGATCGACGAATACGCGGCGCTGCACGTCGCGCGGGCTGAAATCGTAATGATAGTCGAGACCGATCTCGCCCCACGCCACGACCTTGGGTCCATCGGCCATGCGCTCGAAATCGGCCATCATGTCGGGCGTCGCCGATTTCGCGTCGTGCGGATGCAGGCCGAGCGCCATGAAGACCTCGGGCCGCCGCGCGGCGAGATCCGAAACGGCGCGCGCGTCACGGGCGTTCGTCGCCACGCAGATCATGCGCGTCACCCCGGACGCGAGGGCGCGGTCGATCACGGCGTCGCGGTCGGCGTCGAATTTCTCGGATTCGAGATGGCAGTGCGTGTCGATGAATGCGATGGCGGGCGAGGATTCCATGGGCTCATTCGGTAGCTTCGGCGGCATCCGACTCGGCGGCCTTGTCCGGGCTCTTGCGCCGCTTGCGCGGCCAGACGACGTGCACGCCCTCGGCGCTGGAGGACGCCCGCCCGCGCGGGGCGTCGGCCCACACGCCTTCGAGATCGTAATGGGTGCGGATCGGCTCGTGGAAGATGTGCATGACCACGTCGCCGTAGTCGATGACCACCCACTGGCCTTCGCGCTCGCCTTCGCGGCCGAGCGGATAGACGTTTTCCTTCTTCATCCGCTCGATCACGTGCTCGGCCACGGTCGCGGCCTGGCGCGTGCTGGTGCCGTGGCAGACGATGATGGCGTCGGTGTACGAACACAGCCCGCCGACGTCGAGGATGACGACGTCGTAAGCGAGCTTGGCCAGCGCGTGCGTCACGATGGACTCAACGCGCGCTTTCGTCGATTTGGGTAGAGCCAGGGCGGCCTCCTGAGGGTTTGGCGGGAACTTGTCAGATCGTACGGGCGGGTGTCAACCGACGATAGGCGGTCCCCCGAGCGTCGGTTGCGGCGCGAGCGGCTGCTCGAACAGACCCCGCATGCGAACGCCGAGTACGTCGAGAATACGGCTTGCGCGGGCCACCGTGATGTTGTGGTACTCGTTGCGCTCGTCGCGGGAGACCTGCGATTCATGCACGCCGAGCCGCGATGCAAGCTCTCGCTGCGTGAGTCCCCGGGCGATGCGCAAAGCCACGAGTGCTTGCCCAAGCCCATGCAGATTCATCGTCTCGGCGATGTCGCCGCGCCTCAAACGCTCGTAACTCTCGACCTCTTCGGCGAGTTGCTCGTGAAACGACTGTAGCGGGTCGATCGCCCGTTTCACCTCGTCGGGGCCGAGGCCCATGGCTTCCAGATGCACCTTGTGGTTGCAGAGACGCGCGCGCTCGTCCTGAAGCCGACGCACGGCCTCCTGATATTCGGTTTCGTTTCGGATCATGGCAGGTCTTCCTTTCGGATCTTCACGATCCCTCTCGGTCTCCCGTCGCGCCGAGAAAGCCGAAATGCCGATGGGAACTCAAGTTCGTTGCCGAATGCGTCGCGGATTCCAGTGGGTTGTCCGTAGTGCGGGTAGAGTTTCGATCCGATATTGGTGCCACATCGGCAGTTGCTTCTTCGGATAGCCCCGATACGACCTGCGCGATGCGGGGTCCCACTTCCAGATCTTGTGCGGATCAAGCAGATTGAGGGCAGTCTGCAGCCGACCGCTCGCCAATTCCCGCATATCGCACACGAAATACCCATCGATGTCGTTCGGGTGTTCCTTGTCCTCCACGAAGGAGCCGTCGACGAAGATCTCGATGATTCCAACCTGCCACAGCTGCCGTGTCAGGATCTCCAGGTTTTCGACGAGCCTGCCGCGCCATTCTCGATCCCAATTTTCGTAATCTTCCTCGGGACCGCGCACGAGAAACGAAGCGTGCAACTCTGTCAGCGTCAATTCGTAGTCGCCAACCGGAAGACACCCGTTGACGTCGAACTCAGGGAGCAAGACTGACCCCCGTCCGGCCAAGCCTTTTGCGGCCGATTCGCCGAACCGCGCCCCGACCTTTCAGCGACATCATCAGCAAGCATAGCTCATTTGTCAAGCTTGACAATTGCGTCAACTGCGTTGACAAGTGGCTACCGTTCACCCCAGCCCAAACTCACCACGCAGTACCCTCACTTGTTCCCGCACGGCGTCCGGCGCGGTGCCGCCAGCCACGCTTCGGCGTTCGATCGACGCACGCGGCGTCCATCGGGAGACGGCGATGGGAATGCCGAGGCGAGCGGCGATGTCTTCGGGCGGCACATCGGCGAGGCGGCGGCCCGATTCCTCGAGTTCGCGGATGAATCCGGCGACGATCTCGTGCGCACGGCGAAATGGCGTGCCGCCCTCCACCAGCGCGTCGGCGAAATCCGTCGCGGCGCACTCGGCGGGAATCGACGCGGCGAGACGCTCGACCCGCCACACGGCGTCGCGCAGATGCGCGCCCGTCACGTCGAGGCACAGCAGGAGCGTGTCGAAGACCTCGAAGACCGTGGCCTTGTCGTCCTGCAGATCCTTGCCGTAGGCGTGGGGCAGGCCCTTGAGGATCGCGGCGAATCCGGTCGCGCGTCCGATGATCGTCGCGGCCTTGGCGCGCACGAGTTCGAGCCCGTCGGGATTGCGTTTCTGGGGCATCATCGAGCTGCCCGTGCTGACCGAATCCCCCGCGCGGTAGTGGCCGAACTCGGCGGACGCGCGGATCACGCCGTCCTCGGCGCGACGCGACAGATGCACCGCGCAGGTGGTCGCCGCGTGCAGAAATTCCAGCGCCGCGTCGCGGCTCGACACGCCGTCCTGCGCGTTGATCGTCGGCCGCGCGAAGCCCAGCGCCTTGGCGAGCGCGTGGCGATCGACCGCGAGACCCGAGCCCGCGAGCGCGCCCGACCCCAGCGGGCACTCGTCGGCTCGTGCGATGGCGTCCACAAAGCGGCTGCGGTCGCGCGCGAGTTCCGCCGCGAAGGAACACAGATCGAACCCCAGCGTGATCGGCAACGCGGCTTGAAGGTGCGTGTAGCCGGGCATGACGGTTTCCGTGTGCCGCTCGGCGAGATTGAGCACGAGCCCGGCGAGGTCGCGGATGCGCGCTGCGGTTTGCGCGCACGCGTCGCGCAGAAAGAGGCGGAAGTCGGTCGCCACCTGGTCGTTGCGGCTGCGTCCACTGTGCACGCGCGCGCCGGCGTCGCCCACGCGCTCGGTGAGCAGGCGTTCGATCAGGCTGTGCACGTCTTCGTCGGGCATCGTGTCGGGATCGAACGCGAAGGCCTCGAACTCGCGCAGGATGTTCGTCAGCTCGCGGTCGAGCGCCTCGCGCTCCGCCGTGGTCAGCACGCCCAGGCGTTCGAGTTCGCCGATCCACGCGCGGTTGGTCGCCACGTCCTCGGGCAACAGGCGGATGTCCACGGGCAGGCTGCGATTGAGCGCCTCCATCGACGCATCGAGACGGCCGCCGATGCGGCCCTTCCACAGGGTCATGCCGGTCTCTCCGGGCGGTGCGTGGTTGCAGTTGTCGTCAGGGCCGCGTTTAGCATACGGGGCGCGCGGGCGCTACGGCCTCGCCCGGCGGCGCGGGAGCACTGAACGTGACGTGCGAACGTGACGTGCAAACGTAACGCGCGTGTTGACGCTCCGGGGGGCGATGCCTATATTGCGGCGCTCATTGGGGTTTTCTCGCGACACGGCCCGGCGATTCGAGGGCGGCGCGGTCGCGAAAGGGGAGCGGATTCGCCATGAACAAGATGGAAATTCTGAAGCTGCCGGTTCCGAAACTGCGGGACGAAGCGCACAAGATCCCGGATCTTTCGGGCATCTCCGGGATGAACAAGGACCAGCTCACGCGCGCGCTGTTCGAACACTACGGCATCCCGCTGGAAGAATCGGTCGAGATCTACAAGGACCCGGCGGTCAAGACGGGTATCCGCGCGGCCAAGAAGGCCCGGGCCGAGGCGCTGGCTGCGGGCGATAAGAAAAAAGCCAAGATCCTTCAGGGCAAGGTGCACGGCCTCAAGCGCACCACGCGGCAGTGGACCAAGGCGAAGGTCCGCGCGAAGGCGAAGAAGGGCTGACACGCCGACGCGATCGGTGTGGTAGGATTGGCGGCGGGCCGGGGCGGATCGAAGGATCCGCGCGCCCGCCGTTCGTGTTTGGGCGCGCGGTGCGAAATTCGTGCGAGAGCGGCGGAAGCCGATTTATGCGAGAGTGGCGGAACTGGCAGACGCGCTGGACTTAGGATCCAGTGCCGCAAGGCGTGTGGGTTCGAGTCCCTCCTCTCGCAACGACCGTCTTTTCGTTCTTCGCCGTTCCGAATCCGGTGGGCGCGATGAATCGCGCCCCTGCGTTCTAATTGTGTCGGTTCCGGCCCCGTCAGCGACCGCTTGACGATTTCGCGCGCATGCGACATTGGTGGATTGCAACGCAACACGTTTGGGTACGTCAACGCAATCCGGGAACGTCAACACCAAGGGGTGAGATCCATGAAGAAGTGCCTTGTTGTCTTGCTGACGGCCGCCATGCTCGCGGCGCCGTTGGCCATGAGCGGCTGCGGTTCGAAGACCGATGACGGGAAGAGCCAGTCGAGTGGCGCCAAAAAGGCCACCAGCCAACCGAAGAAGGAAAAGAAAGCCATCGGCGGGGGCGGAGGCGGCGGCAAGAGCGAAAAGAAGGGCGCCAAGAAGAAAATCGGCGGATAACGATTCGGCGCGTGCGCCGAAGGCTTCGAATTCGAGTGAAAAACACGAAGGGCGACCGCGCGGTCGCCCTTCGTGTTTGGATCGGTTGTCGTTTACGCCGCGCGGTTTACCAATCGAAGCTGGCCCACCACAGCGAGCCTTCGCCGAAGTAGAGCATGTGCGCGCGGCCATCGGCGTCCAGCGCCACGCCGCTTGCGCTGCCCACGTCGCCGGTGGTGTGGATGGATCGAAACGCCCAGTCACCATCGGCGTCGTGCGCGTAGAACAGATCCTTGCCGCCCATGTCGTAATAGCTCAGGTGATGCGCACCCGCGCCGTCCACGTACAGGCCGAAATCCGGCCCAAATTCGCCTTCCAACGCCGGCTGTCCCGTCGCGCCGTTTTCGCTGATGTTCAGCGTGCCGGCCAGATGATCGCGAAACAGGTAGTTGGGGCGATCGTCGCCGTCGATGGCCAGGACCACCGATGACAGCGCCGTCCCGGAATCGCCGATCTCGGCAACCTCGACGCCCGTTCCCGCGACCCGGCCCGCGCGGATTTTCCACGACGAGCCGTCGCGGCCGTAATAGGCGAAATGCACGGTGCCCCCGCCGTCCACGTGCAGCGCCGGCGCGGTCGCTTCGTCCATCGTCTGCTCCAGCGTGAAACCGCCCCACGCGCCGCCGTTTTCGTCCGTCGCGTATTTCAGCCCGCCGGCGGTGTCGGAGTAAGCGATGTGCGTCGCGCCGTCGGAATCCACCGAAATCGCGCAGTCCTTGTAAGTCGCGCCGGGCGTCGCGGCCGTCGGGTCGAGCACCTCTTCACTCCACGACCCGCCACGATGCACCGCGATCGCCTGCGTGCCTTCCGACGCCACGCACACGTGCACGTCGTCACCGCTGTCGATCGACCAGTCCACGAAGCTCGCTCCGCTCGCGCCCGCGACCGTCTCGAAGTCCCATCCGTCCTCGCCGAGTACACCGAAGCGGATGTCGTCGCCGGTCACCCACACGAGGGCCACGACCGTGCCGTCGTCGAGCGTCGCGAGCTTGATCTGCCCGCCCGCCGCAGGGCCGATTTCAACGAAGTCGATGTCGTCTCCGTCGTCGTCATCGTCATCATCGTCATCATCATCGTCGCCTTCGCTGCCGCCTCCGCCACAGGCCGCGAACGCGAGCGCCAGCACGAGCATCAGGAGTGCGGCCGAAACCATCCATCGCCAAGTCTTCATCGTGGAGCCCTTTCCGAAATGTCCGCGCGGATTATCGCCGAAAGCCGCCGGGCATGTCACGCCGATGTTTGCGGACGAGGCCCTCACCCCCGGCCCCTCTCCCGTCATGACGGGAGAGGGGTGGCGAACGTAGCGAGCCGGGGTGAGGGCTCGCGCGCGCGGGCGTTCGTGCTAGAATTCGCCCCCGCGTGAAAGACGCGTCATGAATTTTTCGGGGGAGCTGATGCGCCGGATCTTCTATATCTTTACCGCGATCGTCTTGATACTCGCGCCCGCAGCGTCCGCGTGGGCGTTCGGCCTGACGTCGATGACGCCGCGTCTTTCGGATTACGAGACGCGCGTCGATGAAAATGTCTATCTCGTGGCCGACGCGTCGCTCAATCCCGCGACCGTGAACGCGGGCAACGTGTTTCTGGAGACCCGCGATTCCGGCGATCCGATCGCGGCGGCGGTCTCGCTGGAAACCACGAGTGTCGCGAACGACACGATCGTGCTGACGCCCGATTCCGATCTACGCTTCGGCCTGCCAGTGCGTGTGGTTTTCGACGGCGCCGAGGACATGAGTGCGCAGGAATTCGACGGCGACTGGCCGGGCGGGTACGACTGGTTTGTGCCCAACGTGCCGCTCGATCTCGCGCGCCCGGAGTACGATCCCGCGAACTTCACGGGCATTTTCGTCAACGCCAATGTGCTTCTCGGTTTCGATCCCCTCGACCCCGAATCGTCGAGCCCCGACGAGCCCTGGCGCGCGCCGGGCATCAACGCCACCGGCGCGTGGAAGATCCACACCGGACGGCCCGAGATCGTCGTCGCCGACATCGACAACGGTCTTTCGAGTCTATCGAATGGCGATCTCGCCGATCGACTTTTTCTGAACGCGGGCGAACTGCCGCAGCCGCAAATCGGCGCGTCGCCCTGCGACGACTGGGACTGCAACGAGGACGGGCGGTTCTCGGCGAGCGACTACAACGCCGACCCGCGTCTCGCGGGAGCGGCGGGGGCGAACGTCACTCCCGCGGATCTGTTCGACGTCTTCACCGACGGCGTCGACGACGACGGCAACGGCTACATCGACGACATCTCGGGCTGGGACTTCGTGCGCAACGTCAACACGCCGCTCGGCGTCGGCGCGTTCCCCGAGGGCATTCACTCCAACCTCGTCGGGTCCGCCGCGGCGGCGCGAGCCGACAACGGCATCGGCGACAAGCCGGGCGTGTGCCCCGACTGCTCGCTCATGGTCGTGCGCGTGACCGACGCGGTGCTCGGCGACATGGACGCGATGGCCGCGGGCGTCGAATACGCCGCGGACATGGGCGCGCGCGTAGCCATGATTCCGCTGGGCGCGCCGGACTGGTCGGAGCGCGGGCAGGAGATCTTCAGCGCGGCGCACGAGGCGGGCATGGCGATCATCGCCGCCTCGGGCGACGAGTGGGGCTTCCACCACATCTACCCCGCGGCCGCGGACGACGTGATGGCTGTCCACGCGGTGTTGCCGCTGCCGCCGGTGGACATCATCGGCGACTTCGATCTCGGCGACATCGGCTACACCGAAAGCTATTGCACCAATTACGGCAGCCACATTCAGATCACCGTCTCCACCGGCGCATGTTCGTCGGAGTCGGTGGGCAACGCGGGTGGCCTCGCGGGGCTGATTTTCTCCTACGCGCTCGAACGCGGTATCGACCTGTCCGCCGAAGAGGTCCGTCAGATCATCAACATGACCGCCGACGACGTGGCGGATCACTGCGTGACGTTCACGGGCGGCGGATGCAAGCCCGGCTGGGATTACACCTGGGGCTACGGGCGCGCCAACGCCCAGCGCGCGCTCGAAACGCTCGGCGTGCCGGAGCAGGACATTCCCGAGAAAATTCCGCCCGCGGTGCGCATTGTGTCGCCGCGATGGTGGGACCATGTGAATCCCGACGTCTCGCCGGTGCTCGCGATCGACGCGCGGATTTCGGCGCGGGGGCGCACCGTAACCTACGACATCGGCATCGCGCAAAGCGCCGATCCGCGCGACGACGAATTCACGCAGGTCGGCTCCGGCTCGACGGACGGCATCGACGGTCCGCTCGCGGACATCAATCTCGAACCGCATCTGGATTTTTCCGAGCTTCGCGAACCGGCCGAAGGCCCTTTCGACAAAACGCTCACGCTGCGCGTGCGCGCGCACTACACGGCGGATGACGCGAGCGAGGTGTGGGGCGAGGCGCGCAAGACCTTTGCGGTCGATATCGACGACAACGCGGCCACCGGCCTCATGCCGGGCATGCCGATCCAAACCGGCGCGGCGGGCGTGGGCAGCGCGGTGCTCTACGACATGGACGGCGACGCTGACGGACGGCTCGAAATCGTGCTCGCCACATCGAACACCGAGATCCAGGTGTGGAAGATCGACGGCGTGTCGGGCGAGTACGAAGTGGCGCCGGGTTTCCCGGTCGAAATCCCGCCGACGCCAAGCGGGGTGGACGACGGACACACCGGCACGCCGGTGGTGGCGGATCTGCTGGGTGAAGGCGTGCCGATCATCGTCACGGCGACGTACGGCGGGAAAATCTACGCCGTCTGGCCCGACGGCAACAACCACGACGGCGGTCCGTTTTTGCTGGGCTTCCCGGTGTCGGCTGACGCGCCGCCGAACGACAGTTCGCTCGCATTCGGCCACGGCAACGTCTTCGCCGCGTCGCCCGCGCTCGCGGATCTCGACGGGGACGGACGGCTCGACATCGTCGCCGCGTCATACGATCAAAAAGTTTATGCGTGGAAAAGCGTCGATTTCGAGAACGACGGCGAGGCCGATCGCATCGACGGATTCCCCGTGCTGCTGCGTTCGAACGCCGAGCAGGTCGCGCCGGAAAAAGTCTGCGACAAGCA
>JADLEX010000079.1 GCA_020845895.1 Deltaproteobacteria bacterium
CTTCCGGTGTGAGCGATTTCGCAGTGCCTTTCTTGCCAGAGGCCTGCGCGCCGGCCGTCGCGCCGAACCCGCCGAAGAACACATTCGCAAACGAGCGGTTCATCGCCTTGCACATGATGATCGAGAGAATGATGCCGCTCGCGCCGACCAGCGAACCCGCGACGATCAGCAGATTGTTCTCGATGACGAAGCCCGTGAGCATGCCCGCGATGCCCGAGTAGCTGTTGAGCAGGCAGATCACGACGGGCATGTCCGCGCCGCCGATGGGGATCGTGAGCGAAACGCCCATGACCAGCGCCACCGCCGCGAGCGCGAGGATGAAGAAGAACTTCATGAACGGCATCTCGAACCAGAAGCACGAAAGGTACGAAAGACCGAGCACGCCGAGCGCCATCACCAGATTGAGCATGTGCTGACCCTTGAACAGGATCGGCTGCTCCTTGACCTTGCGGCCGAAAATGCTGCCCTCGAGCTTGGCGTAGGCGACCATCGATCCGGTAAACGTGACCGCACCGACGAACACCGACGCCGCGACCGTCACGGCCACATCGAGACGCGTGGCGGCGGCCACCGTCGTGTGCCCGTGGAATGCTTCCTCGAAGAAGAACGACGTGGCGACCAGTAGCGACGCAAGGCCGCCGAAGCCGTTGAACAGGGCGACGAATTGCGGCATCTGCGTCATCTGGACCGTCAGCGCGTAGTACGCGCCGACGCCGCCGCCGATGATGATGGCCGCCACGATGAAGTGCGGATCGAATTTGCCGATGTCGAGCAGCGACCCGATGATGGCGAGCGTCATGCCCGCCGCCGAGATGATGTTGCCGTTTCGCGAGGTCTTCACGCGCGACATCATCTTGAGGCCGACGATAAACGTGATCGACGCGACGATATAGAGAATGTGCACAAGCCAATTCATGATCGACCCCTCAGGCTTTCCGGAACATGCGCAGCATGCGGTCGGTGACCAGGTAGCCGCCCACGACGTTGATCATCGCGAAGCCGACGGCGAGGAAACCGAGAATGTGCGCGGCGTCGAATTTGAACCACCGGGCCGAAAAGAGCGACCCGACAACCGTGATGCCCGAGATGGCGTTGGAACCCGACATCAGCGGTGTGTGCAGCGTCGGCGGCACCTTGTTGATAACCTCGAAGCCCAGGAAGGTCGCCAGCACGAAGATGTAGAGGCCGACCATGAGCGGATGCAGCGCCGAGGTCTGCGGCCCATCGGCCAGCACGACCATGTACGGAAGCAGCATGTGCGTGAACATCAGGCTTTCCCTCCCCCGCCGACGAGTTCGGCGATCGCCGGAATCCGAATCTCGCCCCCGTGCGTGACGATGGCGCCGGCGTTGATTTCGTCCTCGAAGCTCAGGTTGAGCTCGGCTTTCTTGTAGATATTCTGGACGACGCCCATCAGGTTCTTGGCGTACATGTCGCTCGCGTGCGTCGGCACGGTCGCGGCGAGGTTGAGCGTTCCGATGATGGTGACGCCGCCGCGGACGATCGTCTCGCCGGGTTTGGTGAGCGTGCAGTTGCCGCCGCGCTCGGCCGCGAGATCGACGATGACGGTGCCGGCGTGCATGTCGGCCACCATGTCGTCGGTGATGAGCTTCGGCGCGGGCTTGCCCGGCACGAGCGCCGTGGTGATGATGACATCGGCCGCCACCACGTGGGCCCGGACGATCTCCTGCTGCTTCTTCAGAAACTCGGCCGACGCCTCTCGGGCGTAGCCGCCGGAATCCTGCATCGAGGCGTCGGTGGGCACGTCGATGAACTTGCCGCCGAGCGACTCGACCTGCTCCTTCACCGCCGGACGAACATCGGACACCTCGACGACGGCGCCGAGGCGCTTCGCCGTGGCGATCGCCTGCAATCCCGCGACGCCCGCGCCCATGATGACGACCTTGGCGGGTTTGAGCGTGCCGGCCGGGGTCATCATGAGCGGAAAAATCCGGCCCAGCTTTTCGGCGGCGACCAGCACGGCTTTATAGCCGGCCAGATTCGCCTGCGAGGACAGCGCATCCATCTTCTGCGCGCGGGTAATGCGGGGCAGCAGATCGAGCGCGAACGCCGTGATCTTGCGCCGCGCCAGAGTCTTCACGGTCTCGATATTTTCCCGTCCCCACAGGTAGCTGATGAGAATCGCGCCTTCGCGGGGCAAGTCGGCCTCGAATGCATGAGCCCCTTCGTGAAAGGCGGGCGGATGGAACTTGAGCACCACATCGGCGTTGGCGTAAGCCGCGACGACGTCGGTCACGATCGAGGCGCCCACGTCGACGAAGTCCTTGTCGGGAATGGAGGATCCGAGCCCCGCGCCGGACTCGATCTGAATCGTGAACCCGTCCTTGACCATCCTCTTGACGGTCTCGGGCACCGCGGCGACACGCGTCTCGCCCGGACGCACTTCTTTTGGAATGAAGATCGTCGGCATGATTGGCGTTCCCCTTGGAAAGCGAGATTGGAACCGGAAGTCGGAAGACGCGGCAGGCGCCGCGCGAAGCCGGATTTACACCACGCCCCCCGCGATGTCAACGAAAAACGGCCCCAAATCGGGACCGTCCACGCGCACAAACGACCAGATTTTCTCGGGTATTTCCGTTCGCGGAACGCTCCCGCGGACCGCGACGGGCGGTCACGCCATTTCGGCCTCGGCCTCGCCGGGCTTTTTACGAGGCGCCTTGAAGAACACCTCGGTCTTGATGTGCTCCTTGTCCACCCCGTGGTCGTGGAGCCAGTCGATCACGTCGTACATCATCGCGTCCAAGCCGCACAGGTAATAATACGTTTCCGGCGTGCGCGGCATCTCGTCCAGAAAATCCGTCACGCGCCCGTGATGGAATTCCGTCCGCGGATCGCGCGAGATCGCCATGCGCACGTCGCACCACTCGGCCAGTTCGCGATGATAGACCGCGTCCTCGATGCGTTTCACGCCGTACAGCACCTGCGCGGGAGGATGTTCGATGCGGCTGTGAAACGCCGACAGCAGCGGCGTGACGCCCGTGCCCGTGCAGATGTAGATCCACGGATCGGGTGTCTTGTGCTGCCCCGGCTTGAACATGCCGAAGGGGCCGCGAAACTGGATCTCCTCGCCGTTCTTGTGCTCGGCGATCCACGGCGAGACCTTGCCGCCCGGCACCAGTTTGATGAGGGAGCGAAACTCCGGTTCCTGCGTCCCCGACGACAGACTGAACGAACGCACCGTCTTGCCGTCGGGTCCGAGGACGCTGATCGCCATGCCAGGCGTGAACGGCAAATCGAGCCGGTCGATCGCGACTTCGAAGATGTCGTCGGTGTGCCACCGGATCGACCGGACCTTGGACGTGTGCGTGATAATCATGGCGTCTCCGGGGACAATGTGCCAAACGCGGCGCGGCGGCGCGCCGGGGGGATGGGATTTTGATTTCGTCATCGGGAAAAAACAAGCGGATGGTGTGCCCGCTTCGGCCTCGCCCTACATCATGTTGAGTTCGAGCTTGGCGGCCTCGGTCATCATTGCGGGCTCCCACGGCGGGTCCCAGACGACCTCGACGCGCGCGGCGACGACGCCATCGACCTCGCGCACCTTGCACTCGACCTCGGGCGGCAGCGTGCCGGCCACGGGGCACGCGGGCGAGGTGAGCGTCATCTTCACGTCCACCGCGCCGCTCGGGTCGACGTCGATGTCGTAGATGAGGCCGAGGTCGTAAATGTTGACCGGAATTTCCGGGTCGTAGCAGGTCCGCAACGACTCGACGATTTTGTCCTTGAGTTCATCCATCATGGTCGTTTCCTCACTCCGTCGTCACGACTTCGGATTCGTCTTTCATCGCGGATTTGAGCGTGTGCCAGACCAGCGTGGCGCACTTGATCCGCGTGGGAAATTCGCGAACGCCGGCGAACGCGGCCAGCTTGCCGAGCCCGTCGACATGGGCTTCGGCGGTCGGATCGGAGGTCACCATGTCGTGAAACAGCGCGAACAGCGCATCGGCCTCGGCGATCGTCTTGCCCTTGAGCGCCGCCGTCGCGAGCGAGGCGGATGCGGTGGATATCGCGCAGCCCGATCCCTGAAAGCTCACGTCCGCGATCCGGTCGCCGTCGAGCTTCAGAAACACGGTGACCTTGTCGCCGCACAGCGGATTGAAACCGTCCGCGCGGTGATTCGCATCCGCGAGGACACGGAAATTCCGCGGACTTCTGTTGTGATCGAGAATGACGTCCTGGTACAGGTCCGACAACTCCGACATCAGCCGAAAACCTCGCGTATGCGCACGATTCCCTCGACCAGCCGGTCGATCTCGGCGCGGGTATTGTAAAATGCGAACGACGCCCGCGCCGTCGCGGGAACGCCGAATCGCTCCATGACCGGCTGCGCACAGTGATGCCCCACGCGCACCGCGATGCCCTCGCGATCGAGGATGGTGCCGATGTCGTGCGGATGCACGCCGTCCATCACGAAGGAAATCACGCCCGCCTTCTCGCGCGCCGTGCCGATGATGCGCACGCGGTCGATCTCGCCGATCCGCTCCGTTGCGTAGTCGAGCAGGTCTCGCTCGTAGGGCTCGATCGCGTCCCATCCGAGATTTTCCACGTAATCGATCGCGGCGGAAAGCCCCACCGCGCCGGCGATGTGCGGCGTCCCCGCTTCGAACCGGAACGGCGCCTTGGCGTAGGTCGTCTTTTCGAAGGTGACGTTCAGGATCATGTCGCCGCCGCCCTGATATGGCGGCAGTTTCTCCCACCACTCCTTTTTTCCGTACAGCGCGCCAAGGCCCGTCGGCCCGTAGAGCTTGTGCGCCGAGAACGCGTAGAAGTCGCATTCGAGATCCTGCACGTCCACCTTCATGTGCATGATCGCCTGCGCGCCGTCGATGAAGACGGGAACGCCGCGCGAATGCGCCGCGTGCACGATGTCGCGCACGGGGTTCACGGTTCCGAGGGCGTTGGAAACATGAACCACCGAAACGATCTTCGTGCGCTTGGTGATCCGCTTTTCGAACTCCGGCCAGATCAACTCGCCCCGGTCGTCGATGGGCGCGACAACGAGTTTCGCGCCGGTCCGCTCGCACAGAAGCTGCCACGGCACGATGTTGCTGTGGTGCTCCATGTGCGTGATGAGAATCTCATCGCCCTCGCGGATGAACGCCGCGCCGAACGACGACGCGACGAGATTCACCGCGTCGGTCGTGCCCTTCACGAACACCACATCGGTGGGGTTCGGTGCGTTGATAAACCGCGCCACGCGTCCGCGCGCGTGTTCGTATTTCCACGTAGACTGCTCGGAGAGCCAGTGCACGCCCCGGTGCACGTTGGCGTATTCCGTTTCGAGAAAAGTGTTTGTCGCCTCGAGAACCAAGTGGGGCTTTTGCGTGCTGGCGGCGTTGTCGAGATAAACGAGCGGCTTTCCATGCACCTGTCGCGCGAGGATCGGAAAATCGCGGCGAATCGCCTCGACATCGAGCCTGGGCGCGGGCGAGCCCATCCGTTCGGGCTCCACGTATCGTGTGGCGGCGGTCATGCCCTCTCCACGGTTTGGTCGATCGGCATCCATTGTTCCATCGACGATTCCAGGTGCTCGCGCAGCGCGGCGACCTTGATGTTCGCGAGAATCTCGCCCGCGAACGCGCGCACGAGAATCATCCGCGCGTCATTTCTCCCCACGCCCCGCGAGCGAAGATAGAAGATCGCTTCCTCGTCGAGTTGCCCCACGGTCGCGCCGTGCGAGCACTTCACGTCGTCGGCGTAGATCTCGAGCTGCGGCTTGGTGTGCACCGTCGCGTCGCGGGTGAGCAGCAGATTCTTGTTGTTCTGGTACGCGTCTGTCTTTTGCGCATCGGGATGCACGTGGATGCGCCCGCGGAACACGCCCGTCGCGCGCCCGCCCAAAATGCCCTTGTACTTCTCGTTGCTGTGACCGTTCGGTTGGGCGTGATCGACCTGCGTGTGATGATCGACATGGCGCTGTCCGTCGGCGACAAACAGACCGTTCAGATACGTCTCGATGCGATCGCCGCCCATCATGGCGTTGATGTCGTTGCGCACGAGCCGCCCGCCCAGCGACAGCGAATGATTGGCGTACACGCTGCCAGCGCCCTGATCGACCTGCGTGAGCGAGACGTGAAACGCGTCATGGCTTTCGCGCTGCAGGCGATAGTGATCGACATTCGCGCCCGCGCCGATGGTGATCTCCGAGACGGCGTTCGTGAAATACCCGCCGCCCGTGCCCTCGTAGCTCTCCACAATTGTGGCCGTCGCGCCCTCGCCCGCGACAATCAGGTTGCGCGGGAAAATCGCTGCCGGACCGCCGTCGAAGTGCGCGAGAAACACGATGTGAATCGGCCGCTCGACCTGAACGCCCGCGTCGATCGCCAGCAGCGCGCCGTCGGTCATGAATGCGGAGTTGAGCGCGGGAAACGGAGCGGTCCGCAGATCGATCAGGCGGCCCAGCGCCTCGGCCGTGAAGGGATCGTCGCCATCGATCGCCGACGCGAGGTTCACGAGACGCACGCCGCGGGGAAGCCCGGACGCATCCGACAGCTCCGCGGAGAATCGTCCGTTCACGAAGACGAGCCGATGGGCCTCGAATCCGCCGAGCAGGGCGGAGGCGACCAGCGCGTCCGGCGCACCGACGGATAGCGGGTGCTCGGGCGGCGTGAAGTCCGATTTTGCGATGACGTCCACGTTGGTGTGCCGCCACTCCTCAATGCGCTTCGTCGGAAATCCGAGAGACGAAAACACCTCGAACCCCGCGTCGCGCCGGTTCTGCGCCCAACCCGGCTCGCGGGCGGCGACGAGACCCTTGAGGCGCGGATACGAATCCTGAAATCGATCGAGCGCGTTCATGAGGACCTCACGACGCCGCCGGCGCGGCCGCGCCGTTTTCGATCCACGCGTAACCCTTTTCTTCCAGCTCATGGGCGAGTTCCGGTCCGCCCGAGCGCTGGATTCGACCGTCCACCATGACGTGAACGACGTCGGGCTCGATGTAGTTGAGCAGACGCTGATAGTGCGTGATGACGACGATGGCGCGATCCGGACCGCGCATCTGGTTCACGCCCGCGGCGACGATGCGCAGCGCGTCGATGTCGAGCCCCGAGTCGGTCTCGTCGAGAATCGCGAGGCTGGGTTCCAAAACGCTCATCTGAAAGATGTCGTTGCGCTTCTTTTCGCCGCCGGAAAATCCCTGGTTGACCGCGCGGGACAAGAAGCTCGAATCCATGTCGAGCATCTTCATTTTCTCCTTGACGAGCACGAGGAAATCCGCGGCGTCGAGTTCCTCAAGCCCTTTGTGGCGGCGCACCGCGTTGAGCGCGTTTTTGAGGAAGTACGAGGTTGAAACCCCCGGAATCTCGACGGGATACTGGAACGCCATGAACAGGCCCTCGCGGGCGCGCTCCTCCGTGGCGAGTTCCAGCAGGTCAGTGCCGTGGAAGCGCACCTCGCCCTCGGTAACGGTGTAAGTCTCGCGCCCGGCGAGCACCTGGGCCAGCGTGCTTTTGCCCGTGCCGTTCGGCCCCATGATCGCGTGCACCTCTCCCGGCTTCACGGTCAGGTTCACGCCCTTCAGAATTTTTCGCCCCGCCACCTCGGCGTGCAGATTCCGGATCTCGAGCATCGAATCGTCCTTCCCCTTCATGCGCGCGGGAGTGACCCGCCCGGCGCGCGCGTGCAAATTCCGTTCAGCCGACGCTGCCCTCGAGGCTCACGCCGAGCAGTTTTTGCGCTTCGACCGCGAACTCCATCGGCAGCTCGCGGAAGACTTCCTTGCAGAATCCATTGACGATCAGGCCCACCGCATCCTCGGTCGATAGACCCCGCTGCCGCAGATAGAAAATCTGATCCTCGCTGATCTTCGACGTGGTGGCCTCGTGCTCCACCTGCCCCGAGGGATTCGACACGTCGATGTACGGAAACGTGTGCGCGCCGCACTTGTCGCCGATCAGCAGCGAGTCGCACTGCGAATAGTTGCGCGCGTTTTCGGCGCCCTTCGCGATGAAGACCTGCCCGCGATAGGTGTTCTGACCGAATCCCGCCGAGATGCCCTTCGAGACGATCGTGCTCTTCGTGTTGCGGCCGACGTGCACCATCTTCGTCCCGGTATCGGCCTGCTGGCGATTGTTCGCGAGGGCGACCGAGTAAAACTCGCCCACCGAGTTGTCGCCCTGCAGAATGCAGCTCGGGTACTTCCACGTGATCGCGGAGCCGGTCTCCACCTGCGTCCACGAGATCTTCGCGCACTCGAACGCCTTGCCGCGGTTGGTCACGAAGTTGTAAATGCCGCCCTTGCCGTCCTTGTCGCCGGGATACCAGTTCTGCACGGTCGAATACTTGATCGTGGCCCCGGGCAGCGCCACGAGTTCGACGACCGCCGCGTGGAGCTGGTTCTCGTCGCGCATCGGCGCGGTGCAGCCTTCCAGATAGCTGACCGTCGCCCCCTCGTCGGCGACGAGCAGCGTGCGTTCGAACTGTCCCGTGTTCGCCGCGTTGATGCGGAAATACGTGGACAGTTCCATGGGGCAGCGCACGCCCTTGGGAATGAAGCAGAACGAGCCGTCGGAAAAGACCGCCGAGTTGAGCGCGGCGAAGTAGTTGTCGTGGATGGGAACGACGGAGCCCAGGTACTTCTCCACGAGATCAGGGTGCTCCAACACCGCCTCGGAGAACGAGCAAAAGATGATGCCCAGCTCCATCAGCTTGTCGCGAAAGGTCGTCGCCACGCTGACGCTGTCGAAAACCGCGTCCACGGCGATCCCCGAAAGGCGCATCTGTTCGACGAGTGAGATGCCGAGCTTGTCGTAGGTGCGCCGGATTTCGGGATCGATGTCCTCGAGACTCTTCGGCTTGTCCGCATCGCCCATGCCCTTGGGGGCGGAAAAATAGGAGATCGCCTGATAGTCGATCGGCGCGATGCGCAGATGCGCCCAGTCGGGCTGCTCCATCTTGAGCCACGCGCGATATGCCTTCAGGCGGTAGTTGAGCAGGAATTCGGGCTCGCCTTTTTTCTTCGAAATCAGCCGAACCACATCTTCGTTCAGCCCCGGCGGGAACTGGTCCGCCTCGACGTCGCTGACGAAGCCCCACTTGTATTCCTGGCTGATCCGTTCCTGGATGACATCGGTTGGACTCGACATGGTCTCTCCCGCGCGTATGGCCGCCGTGCTTCTTTACGAGGCGTGCGCCTCGGACAGTTGCTCCAGCGCTTTCAAAAAATTCGCCGTCGGGCCGCAGTTCGCCCCGTCCCCCACCATCTCGGCGATCGTCACCCGCGCCAGCGCGTCCTGGACCACCTGATTGATCCGCTGCCAATTGGGACGCACCGGGCAGTGCTGCGTGTTCTCGCACTCGCTCTCGCGCCCCCGGTCGTCCACCGAGACGCAGTGCGTCATCGAGATGGGGCCTTCGAGCGCCGCGATCACGCGCGCCACGCTGATGTCCGTGGGAGGAACGGCGAGGCTGTAGCCGCCCTTCGCCCCGCGCTGCGACTCCAGCAAACCGTCTTTTGCCAGCAATTTCAGGATCTTGCTGACCATCGGCACCGGCAACCGCGTGAGCGACGCGAGATCCTTTGCCGCAAAACTCGCGCCGGGCGCCTGCCCGACGTACTGCGTCAGCAGGACGATGCCGTAGTCGGTTTGTCTTGTGATTCTCAGCATTTGGCGTTGCCCAAGCCGCGTCGTGAACCAATACAGGACTGTTTTAGTCCGATATGGCCGATATTTAGTCCCCCCGCGTCGACTTGTCAACGGAAAATTCTATGCGCCGCGTCAGGGCAGGGTGCGCGAGAATCCGTTTGCCGCTGCGAGTGACCGGCGACGGAAAAATGCGCTATCGTGCGACGTACCGCATCTGGAGTTGAAAATGGATCTGGGTTTGAAGGGGAAAACCGCGCTCGTGTGCGCGGCGAGCAAGGGAATGGGCCGCGCGTGCGCGCTGGAGTTCGCCGCGGAGGGCGCGAATCTGGTGATCTGCGCGCGCGGCGAGCAGCGGCTCGCGCAAACGGCGGACGAGGCTCGCGCGCTCGGCGTCGAAGTCGAGTCGATCGTCGCCGACATGACGAGCGCTGACGACCGCCGCCGCCTGTTCGACTCGGCGATCCGCCGATTCGGGCGCGTGGACATCCTCGTGAACAACGCCGGCGGTCCGCCGCCGGGATCGTGGACGCAGTTCGACCTCGACGCTTATCGTTCGGCGGTGGAACTCTCGATGCTGTCATCCATCGACATGACGCACCTCGTCCTGCCCGGCATGATCCGGCGCGGCTGGGGGCGCATCGTGAACATCACGTCGATCGCCGTGAAGCAGCCGGTGATCGGATTGATCCTGAGCAACACCGCGCGCACGGGGCTAATCGGGTTCGCCAAGACCGTCGCGACCGAGGTCGCCGCGCGCGGCGTGACGGTCAACAACGTCTGCCCGGGCATCGTGCTGACCGACCGGATGCGCGAACTGCTCGGCGGCGACGCGACGATCGATATGAAGCCCGAGGGCGACGGCGCGGCCGCGCGGCTGATTCGCGACACGCCCGTGGGGCGGATGGCGACCCCAGAAGAGGTTTCCGCGCTCGTGGCGTTTCTCGTGTCGGAGCGCGCATCGTTCATCACGGGCGTGAGCATCGCCGTGGACGGCGGCGCGGCCCGCGCGCTGTTTTAGACCAAATCGTCATGCGTACCATCGATCTTCCCGCCGCGCTGGAACGTTTCCCGTTGCTGCGCGATTTCGCGACTGCCGCGCGCGACGCCGATGCGTGCGTGTGGCTGGTGGGCGGCGTGGTACGAGACGCGTTGCTGGGGCGTGAAACGCGCGACGCGGATCTCGTCACGGACGGCGATCCCGCGAAAATCGCGACGTCGGTCGGACGGGCGGCGCGTGCGACCGTAGTGCACCTGTACGACGATCCGCCGACATATCGCGTGGTGCATGGCGGCATCGAGTACGACCTCACGCGACTTCGTGACGAGACGCTGGATGGAGATCTGCGCGCGCGGGATCTGACGATCAACGCGCTTGCCGCCCGGCTCGGCGGCGATGGCGAAGTGATCGACGAAACCGGCGGCCTCGGCGATCTCGACGCCCGCGTCGTGCGCGGCACGTCGCTCGCGAGTTTCGAGGCCGATCCCCTGCGGGCGCTGCGCGTGTATCGATTCGCCGCCGAACTCGCCTTCGACATCGATCGCGAAACGCGAACATGGTGCACGCGAGTCGGCGGTGCGCTGCGCGGCGTGGCGCGGGAGCGCATCTGGGAAGAAACCCGGCGGCTGCTGGCGACGCCGCGTTCGGCGCGGGCGCTGCGCATGGCGTTTGACGATGGCGTGCTCGCCGAGGTTTTTTTTGTCGTCGATCTCGATTTCGACGTCGCGATGCACGTCGTCGGCCGGCTGGAGCGGGATGGAGCGATCCACGAAAAAACGAAGAACGCTTTCGACGACGCCGTGACCCTGAAACTCGCGGCCCTTGACCAAAGACGGGGTACGTCGGCGATCGCAGACAATCTCAATGCGCCGAAGAGCATTCGCCGGGCGGTGGAGGCGATCGTTGACCACCGCGACGCGCCCGCGCGAATGCGTGCCCGTATCGCCGGGGGCGAGGACGAGCGCGGAGCGCTGGCGGACTACTGGATGGAAACCGGAGAGGCGTGGCTCGCCGTCGCGCGTCTCGACATGGCGGAGCAACTCGCGAACGGCGAGGCGGGAGCTGAAGAATGGCTTGCGCGGCTTCGCGCGGCACATCGCGAGTTTGTGGAGCCCGTGCTGGCCAGTCCGCTCGTCACGGGTCATGACCTGATGAACGAACTCGGCGTGCCGAAGGGACCGCAGATCGGCCGCGCCCTTGCGGGCATTACGCGGGAGCGGATCGCGGGGACGATCCGCACGCGCGAAGAGGCGATGGCGTTCGCGCGGGAAATTTTTCGAACGTCGACGAAATAGCCGACCAGCGGCGAGCACAGCCGAGGGCGGCTGTGCCACACGACGAATCCTTCACACATGCGAAGGGCCGGGTTTCCCCGGCCCTTTAGATTCTCGATTCAGGATTTTAGGGGACCACGACGAGGTCGGCGAAGATGCCGCCGTAGTCGTAGTTGAGGCCGATGACCTGCTCGCTGAGGATGTCGAGCGCGACATCGTCGAACGACGGAATCTCGATGCCGCCGATGAGATCGCCGAGCACGGGAATCAGGAGCGGCGTAAGCTGATTCACCAACTCGGTGAGCGTCGCGGTATCCCAACCGAAGCCCAGCGGTTCGCTGATGACCGTGAGAAGCATCTCGGGCGTGCCGAAACTCACTTCGAGCAAATTGCCGTCGGTGACGGAAAGCTCCGCAGGAAGAATGATGTTGGCCGCCATCTGGAGGAAGAGCGTCTGGTCGCCGCCGTTGTCGATCACCCAGTCGACCATCAGTTCGCCGATCTGAATGTCGACCCCGAGGCCCGTCGCCGTCGCGATGGTCGGATCCTCGAACAGCGCCACCGGAGGCAACAGCGGACGCAGGTTCACACTGATGTCGCAGGGGCAATCGCCGTAGCTGTCGAGGCCCGCGAAGATGAGTTGCATGGCCAGATCATCGGTCGCCGCGATGTCGGACGCGTCGATGGAGATGAGACCCGCGCGATACACGCCGTAGAGCAACCGGTTGAGGAAGTCGTCGGAGAGCACGACTCCGAACCCATAGGGCGTGGAAGTGCCCGGGACGTTGGCGTTGAGAATCGACGGGCCGGGGGCGATGCCCGGCGTGTTCAGCGATCCTCCGTGGTCCGGCACTGTGCCGCTGGTATCGGACGCGTTGAAGTTGAGATCCATGTAGAACGAACCGCCGTCGAGATCCCACACGATCTGGCCGATGCCGTAGCTCGCGGCGAAATCCACGTCGCCGATGCTGAAGTCGAAGCCCTGCGGGATCTGACTGAGCAGATCGCTGAGCAGGTCAGGGATCAGGTCGGCGAGCGCGTCGTTGATGAGAACCTCCATCAACCATTCGATGATGTCGTTGAAGAGACCCTCGATGAAGTCGGGAAAGTTGTTGATGTCGATGTTGAGACCGTTGAGCGTGAGATCCGTCTGGTCGGACACGACGACCAGCCGGCCCGCGGAATCACCATACACGTTGGCGTGCGCGTCGACATCCACCGAGTCGATGGTGACCTGGCCGCTGACCGAATAGCCGATCCCCGCAATCGCGCCGCGGATACGCCAGTCGAGGCGCACGCCCGGCGAGCCTGTCACCCCCATGTGAATTGTGGGGCCGCTTTCGAAGGACTCCACGTCGAGATATGCGGCGCCGAGGTCGGCGAACGTGACCTCACCCTTGGCGGACCACAGCTCCAGGCCCCACAGCTCTTCGCGTTCATTGAAGATCGGGTTCATCCCGTAAATCATCGCGGGGACCTGATCCATATACGTGTTCACGATCGGCAGGAGGATGTCCTCGAGCTGATCGAACCCGCGCTCGTTCATGCGGAACAGCAGCGCGTCGGGCACGAGCTGGCCATCGGCGTGCTTCGATCCCTGCATCACTCCGAGCCCCAGATGAGTGTGCAGCGACGAAGCGTCCTCCAGCACGTCGATGTCGAAGATGTTGAGACCCGTCGTCAGGTCGAGGTCGCGCTCGAATTCGCAGTTTTCATCCGGATTGAATCCGAATGGAAAATCGATATCGGGCGTGATCTTGATGATGTCCTCGTCGGGATCGCATCCCTCGACGATGCCGGAGACGAAGATCGTGCTGCTCGTCGTCCACGTGCCGCGCGCCGGCGTGTAGAGCCGGATGTCGGGCGGCGTCGTGTCGGCGACCAACACGGCCGCCTGCGCGAACAGTCCGGAGAACGGCGCATCGGCCGTCGCCTTGACGAGGTAGTAGCCCGAGTCGGGGAAGGTGATGTCGCCCGGTCCCGGCGTATCGACCTCGGACGTGCCCGGAGGCGAAACGACCAGCGTGTAGCCGACGTCCGTCACCCGATTGCCGTACTGATCGCGCAGTACGACCTCGGGGTGTACAAAGTCGCCTTCTTCGATGACCGGATTTGGGAACTGGATCGTGATGCTCACCGGCGGACCGGGGCTGACGTGCAGGATCTGCTCGTCGAAGACGTCGGTCCCCGCGACGTAGCCGCGCACCGTCAAGTCACCCGCGCGAAACGCCGTGATTTCCGCCGGGTCGCCCTGATCGATCGTCACGCCGTAGCTCGGCCAAACCTCGAACAGGATCTCGGCGTAGATCTCGTCGTCGTCCTCGTTGTACGCGACGCCCCACGCGTCCACCGTCTCCCCGGCGTCGGCGAAGCTCGTGGACAGGAAGATCTCGACGCGGTCGGGCTGCTGAACATCGACCCACACGAACGCGGACGCCTGGAGCGGCGTCGAGTCGATGACGGTGGAAAGCTGGATCTCGAACACGCCCGGGGCGTTGAATTTGACCGTCTGATCGTCTTCGTCGATGACGACCGAGTTGAACGGCGACACGTTCCACGTCATGTCGGCTTCGGCGGTGCGATCCACGCCGTCGTCATCGTAAACCGCGTAAGTGACATCCACGGTCCCACCCGTCTGCACCATGTTGGGAGTGGCCGTCATTTGGATGTGCGCCCCGACAACCGTCACCGTGAAATAGCTGCTCGCGCTGACCTTGCCCGTCGGGTTCGACGGCGTGACGTGGTTGGGGTGCGTGCCCTCGACGAGAATGATGTGGTCGCCGACCTCGATGTTGGGCAGTTCGCCCGTGATGAACCCGCCGCCCATCCCCAAGTCGCCCGTGCGTTCGACGCCGTCGAGATACAGGTGCATCGTGTTCTGATTGATGTTGATGAACTCGACGTTGACCGGCACGTCGCGCGAGAAGACCTCGGCACCGGGTGTCGGCTCGTGGATAATGATCTTGCCCATGTCCATGTTGAACGTAACCGAGTCGGACGCCTGCGCCGCCGTCACCGAGTCGAAGACGGTAATGGTGAGCGTGTGCTCGCCGGCGTCCACGGCGACGCTGCCGGTCACCTTGGTCGCCGTCCGGCTGACCATGTTGGAAATATCCGTGCCGTCCATCTCGACGACCGTGGAATTCCACACGACGTTCGCCACGTCGGCGTCGATGTCCACGAGATATTCTTCGAGAACTCCGCCCTCGGTCGGGGTGTTGATTACGACGGCCGGGCTGGTTCCCGTGTCGTCATCGCCCGTGTCGTCGTCGGCGGTGTCGTCATCCGTCGTGTCGTCGTCGGTTGTGTCGTCGTCGGTGGTGTCGTCGTCGGTGGTATCGTCATCCGCCGTGTCGTCGTCGGCGGTGTCGTCGTCCGCCGTGTCGTCGTCGGTGACATCATCGTCCGACGTATCGTCGTCCGATCCGTCGTCATCCGGCGGCGGAATGTAAACGTCATCGTCGTCGTCCGAATCCCCGGAACGACCGCCGGCCTCTTCGTCGCCCCCGCCGCCGCATTCGGAACCCATCGTCGCAAACATCACGGCGAGGATCGCAAACCACACCCAGATCGCTGTTCGATGACGACCGACCACAGACTTCATTGCGCACTCCTTGACGGCGGTCGCGGCCCGCGAACCGCGACGCGAAATTCACACCGCCCCGGGGAAAATCAACATAGGAGGGACAAAGCCCTGAATACGTGGATTGTATCTTTTGGATAACCGGGATGTCAAACCCAAATTCCGCGATTGAAATTTCGGACGCATCCTCCCGATGCGCCGGAGTCGCAATTTTCTTGGTCGTCACCGTCTCGGACGACGATCCGAGGCGATCCGTTTCATCGCCGTGGCCGGTCGAGCGC
>JADLEX010000080.1 GCA_020845895.1 Deltaproteobacteria bacterium
ACGGACCATGAACACGGTGAACGTCGGTAACATCCCGATCGGCGCGGGGCATCCGCTCGTGCTCATCAGCGGCCCGTGCGTGATCGAGGATCGCGACACGGTCTTCGCCATCGCCGACGCGCTCAAAACGCTGACGACGCGCCTCGGCATCCCGTGGATCTTCAAGGCGAGCTACGAGAAGGACAATCGCGGCAGCGCCAAGGGCTACTCGGGCCCCGGCGAGGACGACGGCCTGCGCATCCTCGAAGACGTCAAGAAACAGTTCGAGGTGCCGGTGATCTCCGACGTGCATCAGGTCGAGCAGGTCGCGCCCGCCGCCGAGGTGCTCGACGTGTTGCAGATCCCCGCTTACCTGTGCCAGCAGTCGTCGCTCGTGCTCGCGTGCGGTCGCGCGGGCAAACCCGTCAACGTGAAAAAGGGCCAGTTCCTCGCGCCCGAAAACATGGCCTCTGCGGTCGGCAAAATCCGGAGCGTGGGCAACGATCAGATCCTGCTGACCGAACGCGGCGCGTCCTTCGGCTACAACCGCCTCGTGTCCGATCTGCGGTGCGTGCCGATCATGCAAAACCTCGGCTGCCCGGTCGTTTACGATCCCACGCACCTCATCCGCATCTACGGCCTGCCATCCGACGATCCGCGCGGCGGCGAGCCGGAGTTTGTTCCCATGCTCACCCGCGCGGCGGTCGCCGCGGGCGTCAACGCGCTTTTCATCGAGACGCACCTCGACGTCACGAAGGCGAAGTGCGACGCGGTGTCGATGCTGCGTTTCGACCTGCTCGAAAAGCTGCTGCCGCAGGTGGTGGAACTCGCCCGCCTCGTCCGCGAGTGGGGCGAGGACGCGCCGCACCTGCTGCGCACGGATTTTTCGACGGGCAAGGTCTGCGAGGTGTGAGAGGGGAGCGCCGGTGTCCACACCGGCACATCGCCGCGCTGTTTCAGTTCGTCAAAACCCGGCCGACGGCAAACGCCAAGTCCTTTTGATTAGATGTTATCCCGCACGCAACGAACAAGAAATCCAACATCCCCTTCCCCGTCGTCTCCAATTTCGCTACTCATAATTCGTCCGGACACAAATGAAACAATCCAGTTGGCAGAAGACGTATCCGATCTTCTCGTCGACGACCAAAATCTCCCGCATGGGTTACTCACTTCTTGTGGGCTATAACAACCATCTGTCGGCCCGTTGTTCTCGTCACAACCGCCACACGCATCATTTTCACAATTGCCGTAATTGTAACACTCATCAGTTACGTTACATTCTCCGCCCGACTCGGTGGCAGGACAGCCTCTGATCAACGTCCGAAGCTCCGAGATCGTCGGGACGCGCCAATCGGAATACCCACCGACGGCCAGCGCTTCGCAATAGTCTGTTACTTCCGCTCCTCGTCGATTGTCGCAGGTATTTCCCGTCTGCCAAATGAGTCCGGACGAGGAATCCTGCCACGGTTCGCCCTCGTTCATCCCGTCCTGACAAGGATCCTCGCTGTCGTCATCGCCGTCATGGTCATCGTCACTGATGTCGTCGTCACTGGTTTCGTCATCGTCCGCCGCGTCATCGTCGGAATCGTCGTCCGAATCGCACGCGACAGGTAACACCAGGCCTGCGATCGCGAATATCGCGACTCCTATCGCTAAATTTCTCATTTGAAACTCCTCCTAATGGTCGACTCCGTTAAAATCCGCCCAAGTATCCCAAATAGAAAAACTTTTGCCAAAATCGATGGCCGCACTTCGCAAATCAATATATACATCGAACCAATCTTCCGGATCGGAGAGATTATATATTTGAGCGATATCGCCGACCGAATAGCCACGATTGGAATACATTTCCCACCAAAAATGGGTCCAGTCCCATTCCATTCCATAACCATCGTAATCGAAGAGACACGAATAATCCTCCATCCAATGATTTTCAACTGCACAAGAATCTCCATCGTCGTTATAGTCGCAATTATTGTCACCCTCATAATTCCAAGCCGCGACCATATAGAAATCGGCAAAGCCCTCCCAAGCGGCGCAACTTTGATGTTCTACGCACTTGTTGCAATGCGAGGTCGCACCGGTATCGCCATTGCTGCAATCCTCACTGTCATTAATATAAAATGAACAATCGCTTACGCTCTCGTCATTGCCCTTTTTTGTATAAGCTATTTCATGCCCTGTCTCGTGAGCAATGGTAGATTTTCTGTCGCGGTCATCCAACGAAAGCATAATTCTGTGATCTCCGCCATTAGTTTGAAAGCAGGATGACCCGGTGCTTGGACACGGATCCGTGAAATAGGTGATGTCGAGATTCGACAGTCCGCCGGGGCGTCTATTGACAGTCCAGCCCGCCGCCGCGAGAATATTCGACACCTTGAAGTTGTAGTTGTATTGATGGGTGAAAGGGAAGGGACCGTCACCGGGCGGGTTCCAATTGGGGTGTACCACCTGCGCATGAATAATGGGGTTGTCAATATTGTCGTAAACGCGAATCACGTTTCCGTCGACCAACAACGCTTCGGCATACACTTTGATTTCGAAATCATGTGCCGAGTTCAAGGCCAATGTCGGCGTGCAATTGACGTCATCTGTAAAGTAATTGAACATCGGGATATTAGAATCATTATCCCAAACCAAGACGTGAGGCCGGATCGCGATATAGTCATGTGGCGAGGATGAGGCGTAGAAATCCCCCATGGCCCAGTCGGTGAAGTGAGTTTCGTATTTGATGCAGATTTTGACATCATCGGTGGCCCAGGAAGAATTGAAGCCCAAAAGGAGGACAGCGGTCAGAACCAGAAAATGAAATTTCTGGTGGCGATGTATTGTCATTGCGCTCCTCCGTCGAGCGTTGGTTCGTTTACCGGATCTACGTCGTCTTCAACAGGAGGATCGATATCCGGTCCGATATCGTCAATGATTTCCCCGACCGGAGTCCGCGCAAGAATACGACTGACGACTTCTTGACCTTCAGGCGTCGTAAACCCGTAGGGGTAAAGCCGGTCCCTCGTTTCCGTATCCATGACTTCGTACGCGCGGGAGTCCCGATTGTAAGCAACGAACCGGACGGGCAGAAGCTGCGAATGGTAGGCGCCGGTCTCGGCGTGCTGTGCACGCACGTTGCCGAGGAGTTTGGTCGTGTATTCCAACTGCTTGGAGTGCAGTTCCAGTCCGGATTTCACGTTGACGGGAATGACGACATCGGATCCGGCGGCCACTTCGACAACGTCGTTAAAAATATCCGTGTTGAGAGGCCCGATTCTGGCGCTCAATCTGACCGTCGCGCTGATGTCCGTATCCGCCGCCCCGTGGATCACGAGTGTGGCCGCTTCGGACAAACCGTTATCATTCAAAGGTCGCGTCTCCGAACTCTGCCAGTAGGCGATCGCACCGTCACCGAGAGATTCTTCGAGCTCGCCGTCGTCGGAAGAAATCGCCTGACGGTTGGCGGTTTGGGTGGACGACGCGGGATCAGCCGAGGGATACCAAGAGTGAGCGAGAACGAAAAAAGTTGCGGTGATTGCGAGCACGGCCAAGAGAATTCCCAAATTCACTCGTTTCATTTTGAACTCTCTCCTTGGATAATGGCACAACCCAATCTCGAAACAATCCGGGTTCATCGGCGATTGCGGCGCCGGGAATCCGGGATGGATGAATAAGATCTCATGAAGTGAAGAATATCACAAAAAACTGGGGGGGTCAAGAAAATTCTCACTTTTTTTTCATCCCCTCAACCGCTGCTCCATCCCGTTGATGAGCGTGTCGAGGCGCAGCCGCGCTTTCTTGGCTACGTCGTAAGCGCTCCTGAGATTCGGTGAGGGTAGGGCCAGCAGGCGCTTGATGTCGAGGCCGGCGATGGACTCGAAGGGGTCGAGCATCTTGTGGATGCCGGAGCGAAGGAGCCTGCGTTCGCCGGCGTCCTCGATGGCGGCGAGGCCCCGGCGCTTCACGTAGCCGTCATTTTCCAATACGTCGCGCAACGCTCGCACGGACAGTCCGTCTTTTTCCACCATCGACACGTAGCGCTTCTTGAGCGCCATCAGTTCCTTCTCGCCAAGACCCGCGCGGTCGTCGATGCCGAGCAGCATCAATTTGTGACTCGCCGTCAACTGTTTCAACGTTGAAACACTGGCGAGTTGCAGCTCCTGCACCGCCAAGCCCACGGAACGGGAAAGCTGCGGGTAGCTCATCAGGATGTCCGGGTGCTCGGCCAGCTTGCGCAGCGAGACGCCCTTGCGCGGAGCGCGGTCGCCGACCTTCTCCACCGTGTCGTCGAAAAATCGCTTGAGCAGGTACTGCCCGATCTCGATCAGGGCCTCGGCGCTTCGGTCGATCCGGTTGTTGACGAACGCCGCCGCCTCGTCGAGCGCGGCGAGGTCGCGCGGTGAAAGCGCTTCTTCGGGCGATACGGACTTTTGCACGGATTTGACGGACGTAGCTTGACGCGGAGCCTTCTTTGCCGGCGCACTTTTGGCCATGACGATGCCCCCCCGGATGTTTATTTCACAAGATAAGAAACCGCCAGATCAATCATGTCAAGTGTGAATATGAGGCCAATGAGCGACGTTTCGCGTCGCGCGTTTCGCAGAGAGCGGTCGCGCGACATCCACTGCGTTTTCGCGGCCAACTCACCTGCGGGGAGAAAAATGACGCACTGCGTAAAAATCGCTTGACACGAAATGACGCAGTGCGTAAATTGTCCTCGACGATGACGAAACGCACAGCCTTTTGGCTGTTTTCGACTTGAAGGAGGTCCCAGGTGGTCACGGAGATTCGCAAGAACGTGCTCGATTTCGTCAAGAACGGACTTTCCGACGCCAAGGAGCCGCTGGCCCGCGTCGAAAAGGAAGTGCGTGAGCTGGTCGCGAAGGTCGGTTCCTCGGCGGTCGCCAAGGAAGACATCCAGAAGTGGCTCGGCGAGCTGGTGGTCAAGGTTGCGCAGGCTCGCAAGGACTTCGAGAAGGCGATGGAAGACGGCGTCGCCAAAACGTTCAACGCGCTCAATATTCCCACGCGGCATGAAGTGGATGACCTCGTCAAGCAGGTCAACAAGCTGACGAATGAAGTGCGCAAGCTCGCGGCGGCCGGGATTCCGGCGGCGACGAAAAAAGCGGCCGTGAAAACGGCGAAACCGGCGCCGAAGAAGTTCGCGAAGCCGGCGGCCAAGACCGCGAAATCCACGTCCGTGAAACCCAAAGCCCGTACGGGCGCGAAGCGCTGACGCGCGGGAGGACTGACCCATGGAACTGCGGAACATCCAGGAGATGACCGGGGAACTGGTCTCGAAACTTCGCACCGAGTCGATCGGCGCGATCAACAAGGCCGAAAAGGAAGTGAACGTGATGGTCGGTCGCCTCGTCGAGCGCGGCAAGCTGACGCAGGCCGAGGGCCAGCGGATCTACACCGATCTGGCGAGCCGTCTGCGCATCGGTCGCGACGAACTCGAGAAGCGGCTGGAGACCGGCTCCCGCAAGGCGCTCGATCGGCTGAACATTCCGTCGAAGACCGAGGTCGATCAGCTCTCCTCGCGCATCAACAACCTCTCCCGCAAGGTCGCGACGCTCAAGAAGCAGCTCGTGTCGTAACCACGCTCGAATCGCGGCCTCCTGAATTCGGCCGCTGAATCCGTCGGGGCGCCCCCTATTGTTCGGGCGCCCCGTTTTTGTGCATTCGATGTCGAGGCATGACGCACTTCATGATGACTCGCCCGGCGGCGTGCGTTATGCTGCGCGCCTTGGAGGACGCATGTTCGAGGTTCGGGTCCGGAAATCCTTTGCCGCGGCGCACAATCTGCGCAACTACAACGGCAAGTGCGAAAAACTGCACGGCCACAACTGGGTCGTCGAGGTCACGGCGCGCGCGGCGGTGCTCGACGACATCGAAATCGCGCTCGATTTCACGGTGCTCAAACGCATTGTGACGGACGAGCTCGAACTGCTCGACCATCGCTATCTCAATGAGATCCCGCCCTTCGACAACGTGAACCCGACGAGCGAGCGCATCGCCGAGCACCTGTTCCACCGCGTCGGCGAAAAGGTTAACGACGACCGCGTGCGTGTGGTGCGCGTGGACGTGTGGGAGACCGAGGCGAACCGCGCGTCGTATTTCGAGTGAGCCTCAGTTTTCGAGTGAGCCTCAGTCCGCGACGCGCTCAAACAGGCGGTCGTCGAGCCGCTGCCACAGCTCCCGCAGCCCCGACCCCTTGAGCGCCGACACGAAGAGGTAATCGCCCGCGGCGTAGCCGTGCGATTCCATGGCGCGCACGGCGCCGTGGCGTTCCTTCTGATTCAGCTTGTCGGCCTTGGTGAGCACGAGATCGACGCGCACGTTCACGTGGCGGGCGTAGTCGAGGAGCTGCAACTCTTCTTCCTCCAGCCCGCGCCGGCCGTCCACCAGCAGCACCATCGTCTTGAGGGTCTGTCGCGAGGACATGTACGCCTCGATGGTTTTTTGCCACGCGCCGCGCAACGACGCGCCGCCCTTTGCGTATCCGAACCCCGGCAGATCCACGAAACGCGCCCTGTCGTCGAGCGAATAGAAGTTGATCTCGCGCGTCTTGCCGGGCGAACGGCTCGTTCGCGCGACGGATCGGCGGCCCAGCAGCGCGTTGATGAGGCTCGACTTGCCGACGTTCGACCGGCCCGCGAACGCGACCTCGGGCAAGTCGCCGGCCGGGAACTGCGCGGGCGTCATCGCGCCGACGAGGAATTTGATCTGGGCGACTTTCACGGGGGTGGTTTGTCAGGTTTCGCGACGAGGGGCTGACGAGCCTGTACTCGGGCGAGCGCGTCTACAAGAACTCCGAGCGCCCGACCGTGTACGGCGAGGTGGACATGCTCGAGGCGAT
>JADLEX010000081.1 GCA_020845895.1 Deltaproteobacteria bacterium
AGCAGGACAGCGCGCTCGTGATCCTCAAGTCGATTCCCGATCAAACGACCGGCGGACCGGACATCCCCGCGGCGGCGGAGTTGCAGATCCTGAACGCGACCCTCGCGAAAAGCGCGGCGTATTATGGGATTGTGCTGACCTCGCGGTCGCTGCTCGTCGGCGCGAATCAGGTGCGTTTCAACGACGAGGCGATCAATCAGGGCAAGGACACCGTGCCGGACGGGCAGCAGATCGTCGCGAAGACGGATTCCGTCGCGGAAGAATAAGGCGTAGGGTACGAGCATGCTCGACGCGATGCTCGAAGGGTGCGTCCCCATCGTCAGGCGGACGCACAACGGCCGCACGGCGTGGGTGCCGCTCCACTCGGCGCATGCGCGGGCCGACCGCGAGACGCTGAAGGCGGCTCTGCGCGAGGCCTTGGAGTTCACCGAATACTTCCGCGAAGAAGATACGGATGGTAGCTCAGGACGAGAATTGTTTGTCGTCAATGTGACCGGGTCGGCGCCTCCACATTCCGGTTCGAGGTCCGCAGTTTACGCGATCATGAACGAGATTCTTGGCGAAGATCAGCCGCTACGTGATCGAGTTCGCGTTCGGCTGCTCAATCGAATGATGCAGTTCCGTCGCCGACGCGGACTGCCAATGCGAATGGGCGGCGATCCGCTACCGCCGCCGGTTCCGGAGCCGCCACCCGACCCCATTCCGCCTGCGGGAGACCCCGGATGGCCGACGGAAGAGTTCGTTCCCTTCTTGAGGCCAAGTCAGACGCCCTGGGCGCGATTCGATTTGTTGCATCCCCCGTGGTACCTCGGGTTTCTGCGAGACACGGAGATCCGAATTCGAATTCCCAGTATTCTAAACGGGCGCTCTGTACGTGGGCGCGTCGTTTTTGGCCCGAAAGGGCCGAACCAACCCGCGTTGGAATTTGAAATTCATGCCGAAGGGACCGGATTTACCTATTTGCAAGGCGCGCGGTACTATCCAGTAACGGATCCGCCAAATGGAGTGCTGACGATACCGATCGCACAATTGAATGAAAATTTTCTGCCAGTCATCGGCGACGACATATTCAATCACGTCATCATGCGCGACCCTGAACGGCGAACTCGACCCACTGAGGGAATGTTGGCCGTTTGGCACGCCGAACAATGGGGGAAGGCGTTGATCGTTCGGCGAACCATCGACGACGTGCGTGGCTCCTTCATCAATCCGGATTCATTTCGGGATGTCAGCATCGAATTGTACGGGGCGGATCATTCCGGCGCGGCTATGATAATCGAGTCCGTGGCGATTCAATTGAACGGCGATATCATTCTCGACAACACGTACGATACCAACATGAAAGTCGATGACTCCAATTCGCTGAACCTGAAAAACGAGATCTCCGAATTTCGCAAAAATTTGCTTCTCCACGACATGCCCCCGAATCCTGCAAACGCCCCAACATACGATGCGGGGGAGATCAATCGAAATCGGATTCTTCAATCAGCCAAGAACGATGTATTCACGGCTTGGACCAGGCGCAACGGGATGCCGTGGGACAAACAAGACAACAGCAATGAGTGGAGGAATCAGCCCGACGGGTGGTGCACGGCGTTCGTTGCTTGGCACGCCCTTCAGGTTTATCCGGATTCAGGATTTCCAGTCGGAGTTGATGGGTCGGGCCGGAACTGGTTTCACGAGAATCGCGGCGATGGTTTGTATATTTATCCATTTGCGAAGAACCCGAGAACTGGAAATATGTATCAATATGAAGAACTGGGCGAGATCGTGCAACCGGGATATGGAGTATTTCTTAGAAATTGGGGCCACAGAAATTTCTTTATCTATTGGCTAGAGCCACGTCGGCACCGAGATATATTTACAAGTGCGGCAGATGTTCGTCGAGCTGTGACCGATACTCATGTTCCCGTGAGTCCCAGATTGCCCGGCAGATTCGACCGTTGGAGTGCCATCAACTGGTTCAGGGCGATTGGGGGCAATCAAGACGGCTCCCGTGTTACTATTGGCGAATATGCGATTGTGAACATTGCCCCGCAGTCAGTTGATATAATTAACGATTTACGAGAGGAAGGAGGGCGCTTTCGAACAACGGCAGTGTTCTGGTGTGCAAATATTCGAAACGAACGAGAGATTGGCCATCCAGATGGATTTGGCATATTGAAAGATAGTATTCAAGATGCTTAGCGGTTGTGTGGGCAAAAATATCGCATCTACAGTGGAGCTTATCATTGGTTCGGACGACAATGTGTTCATATTGCTTGCAGCGATCATTGTTGTCGGTTGTTTGACAATCGAATGCGGTTGCGTGAACAATGAAAAAGATGATATTTCGAACGACGACATCGTGGATGCAAATGATGATGTCGATGATGAGTGGTGTATCGATGACACACCCGGTGTCGAAAAAGTATGGCTGGACGAATCGGCGGGACTCATGTGGGAAACCGATCCATCGTGTGATGCACGACCAGCTGTTTCTTCAGACATATGTCGAGCATCGAAACTGGCAGGTTACGATGATTGGCGTATGCCAACGATTTCCGAATTGCGAACTCTGATTCGAGGATGTCCGTTTACAGTGCCGGGCGGAGCTTGCGGCGTTACGGATGAGTGCGCTGATGAAACATGTCGTGGCGCGACAAATTGCTTCTGCGAGCCAGGTAATGGTCCAGAAAGAGGATGTTATGGCCCAAGTGAAATATCCGATAATTGTATACATTATTGGTCGAGCACTGAGACCCCCGACTTGAATAGGTGGACTTTGGATTTTTCCGCTGGCGGGATCGGTTTGGGCGGAGAAGACAACGCGCGAACGATATGCGTAAGAAGTGATATATGATGCAATATGAATATTGATTCGGAGATTCGGAGGGATTCCGTGGCAGGATTTCGTGAACACAATCCCCAACTCGTCGAACCGAACCGCCGGGCCGCGACGCCCACGGTCAAGAGCAAAGGCAACGGCGCGAAGAGCGCTCCGGCGGTCGCCAAATCCGAACCGCCCGCACCGACTCCGTCCGGCCAGACCGCCGAAATCCTCGGCTGATCCACCTATTCATTCCGGCCCCGGGACGCGCCGTCCCGGGGCTCTTTTCGTCAAAACGGCCGCGTCATCGCCACATCTTCGAAGACCTGAATCCCCTTGGCCTTGAATGCGGCGACGGCGACCTTGGGATCGAAGCACGCCTCGGGCGCATAGACGCCGCCGCCGGTCACCGTGAGCTGACCCTTCGCGAGCATCTGCGTGCCGATGGAGAGCGAGAGCCCCGTCACCTCGCGCATCTGGCCGACGCCGCAGAGCGTTCGCTGGGCCGGGCGGCCGTCCTTGATGCCCTGCACGTCGATGCGCAGCGAGCCCCACGCGGGTTCGGGTTTGTGCGTGAGCTTTTCGACGGCGAGCAGCACCTTCGTCCCCATGTCCACGCGCGAAGGCGTCGTGAAGAATCCCCACTTGGCGGGATAGACGATGGCCTCGGCCGCCGTGCCGTAGCCCATGAAGAAATTCACCTCTTCGATCTTCGGGAAGAAGCGCGGGATGGTCATCGGCTCGGCGTGGCCCATGTTCCACAGCTTGATGCGCCCGTATTTGGGGAACTCAATGGTGCGTTGCTCGGAGAGAGCCTTGACCATGACGCGCTTGCCGCCGCGCCACACGGCGATCTCGCCGGTCATGATGTAGAGCATGTGCTGGATCACCGCCGCGCCGCCGCCCGCGTCGAGCGGCTGGTAGCAGTACACGTCCACGCACTTCACCGAATCGAATTCGTCGTGCAGCAGCCGAAAGCCGATGCTCGTCGAGCCGGGGCTCGCGCCCAGGCACGTCACCACGGTCACGCCCGCTTTTTTCGCGGGTTCGTCGTATTGATCGAAAACGGCCTGCGCCGCGTCCCATTCGTCGCAGATGCTCGCGTAATGCACGCCCGCCTCGACGGCCGCGCGCACGAGCTTGGCCTCGAACCGGTGAAACGGCCCGAGCGCCGACGCGGCCACGTCGTGCCCCTTCATTGCGACGACGAGCTCGCCGTGGTTGTTCGCGTCCACGGCCTTCACGTCCACCGACGCGCCCTTGTCCGCGAGCCGCGCGGCAATCGTCCGCGCGCCCTCGATGTTCCGGTCGGCGATGGTGACGTGCGCGACGCCCTCGGACATCGCAAGATCCTCAACCGCCTTGCTGCCCATATCCCCCGCGCCGCCCATCACGATCACACGCATCGCCACACCCCCAAAATCGAACGATGTACGAGATTGCCCGCACGAATAGCGCAGGCATGGTAGCCGTGTCCGGCGGCGCGCTCAAGAAAAAAATGCGACGGAACCTGCGCCGCGTCGTTTTGTTTTTTCGCGGCCGGGCGCATACGCTTCGTCAATCCCCCGGGAGCAAGGACATGACGCGACTGGATCCACCCGCCTGGCCCGCGCGCCTCACGCGACAAGCCCCTTTTGAGCGTTACGTCGTTCGTGTCGAGGACATGGACT
Source organism: Deltaproteobacteria bacterium (assembly GCA_020845895.1). Taxonomy (NCBI): domain Bacteria; kingdom Pseudomonadati; phylum Myxococcota; class Myxococcia; species Deltaproteobacteria bacterium. Next base: position 4,480 of record JADLEX010000081.1, read on the forward strand.
TTCACGTGATGGAGCAGGGCGCGGGACGCACCGTGTTTTTGCTGCACGGCAATCCCACGTGGTCGTTTCTCTATCGCAAGATCGCGTTCGCGCTGCAGGGCGCGCCGCTGCGTCTCGTGATGCCCGACCTGCCGGGGCTCGGGTTTTCGACGAAGTGGCGCGATGCGCGCCGGCACACGCTCGCGGAGCACGGCCGCCTGATGGCGGGGCTGCTTCGCGCGCTCGAGATCCGCGACGCGGTCTTCGTGCTGCAGGATTGGGGCGGCGCGATCGGCGCGCTCGCGGCGTCGCGCGTTCCGGGAGCGATGGCCGGGCTCGTTGTGCTCAACACCGTGCTCGCGCCGCCGCGCGAGGGGTTTCGCCCGACGACCTTTCACAAGTTCGCGAAGATGCCGATCGTCTCCGATGTCGTTTTTCGGCTGTTCGGTTTTCCGCAGGCGTATCTCGGCCGCGTGCAGGGCGATCCGAAGTCCATCGACGCCGAGGCCGCGTGGGCGTACCGCTACCCCCTGCGGTCGATCCGCGAGAACGTCGCCGCGCTCGCGCTCTCTCGCATGGTGCCGGACTCGCTGACGCATCCGACCATCGAACCGCTGCGCGAAGTGGAGACGTTCGTGCGCGGATTCGCAGGACCGTCGGCCATCGTGTGGGGCGAGCGCGATCCGGTGCTCGGCCGCGCTCTCAAGCGCGTGACGGGCGTGCTGCCGGACGCGCCGGTGACGATGACGAAGGCCGGGCACTTTTTGCAGGAAGAGGTGCCGGAGGTCATCGCGCGGACAATCGCTGAAGTGATCGGGCGACTGCCTTCGGCTTAGCGGCTGTGTGCAATGGGAACGTGTTCGGCTCGCCGCTGACGTATGTGGCACAGGCGCCCTCGCCGGTGCGGGACGATGCACAGCCGGGGGCGGCTGTGCCACATGCCCCGATCGACTTCAGATCCCTTTACCCGCCGAGAACGGGGTCCGGCGCGCGGTGCGCCGTGACCGAAACGGCCACCGCGACGAGGATGAGCGCCGCGCCCGCGATCTGCGTGGCGGTGGGCGTTTCGTGCACCCACGCCCACGCAACGAGAATCCCCGCCACCGGTTGCACGAAAATCGTGACCGCGACGTTCGCCACCGCGCCCTCGCGAAGCGCCACGAACCAGAAGGTGTAGCCGATGACGGTGCAGATCATCGCGAGGAAGCCCGCGAGCAGCACCCAGTCCGCCGCGCCCAGTGCCCGCGCGTATACCCACTGGCCGCGCACACCGATCACCGACAGATTGACGACGCACGCCGCGAGCAGGGCGACGGCGGTGATCTTGAGCGGGCCCTCGCGACGCAGCAGCGATTTGCCGATCACCGAGTAGAACGCCTCGAAACACACGCCGCCGAGGATGAGCGCCGTCCCCACCGGGTTCACCGCGCCCTCGCCTCGCCAAAATTCGGAGAGCACCGCCGCGCCGCCGAAGGCGAGCACGAGGCCGATCATTACGCGGCGGTCGAGATGCTCGCGCAAAAAGACCCACGCGCCGAGCGACGCGAGCAGCGGCTCGGTGGAGGTGAGGATCGCGGCGTCGGAAGCGCGGCTGAGTTCCACACCGGCGTACATCAGCCAGGGGCACGCGCTAAACGTGGCGACGCCCATCACGGCGCACAGGGCGAAATCGCGCAGGCTCATGCGCAGACCGCCCTGGCGCGACGCGATGAAGAGCAGCGGAAGCGCGGCGCACGCATAACGCAGCGTGGTGATGACAAAAAACGGCGCTTTGCCCATCAGCACCTTGGTGGCCGAGTACGTGCCCGCCCACAGGATGTTCATGGCGATGAGCAGGAGCAGGGTCTTGCGCGGCATGCGCCCTGTTATCACGGATGCCGCGAAAGTCCGAGTGCATCTGGGCAAACGAAGAGCGGACATCGAATGTAATCGGGATCACTACGGACACGGCCGGCCCGCATGGTATAAGGGACGGGCGTCGATACATCTTGCCCCTTCGTCGAGTTCGCCGTTGCCGCAGCGCAATCGCTCGATTCGAATCCTCGGCCGCCAACTTCGCGCGGTGCGGCTCGTGCCGTTGTGCGCGATCGTCGCGCTCGCGCTGTCGTGCAACGTCGCGGACGAACTGCCCGCACCGAATCCCCCAGCGCCCGATTCCTCGGTTCAGCGTCTCACCGCATCGAACGACGCCGACGCGACGGCCGCGCTCTCCGACTACGCGATGCAGTTCCACTGGGAACGCCGATACACGGGCGCCGGATCGAACACGGACAAGGCCGTGCGCGTGCTGGGATGGGGCGGCAATGTGTTCGCGGTCGGATCGTCTTATGCCGCGGGCGCGCGGCGGGACGTCGTTGTCGTCAAATACAACTCCGCGGGAAACGAACAGTGGGTCGCGCGGCTGGACGGGCTCGATCACCTCGACGACGTGCCGACCGACGCCGCCATGACGGCCGACGGCGACGTGATCGTCGTCGGCTGGACGCAGACGTCGTTCTCCGGCCGCGATTGGCTGATCGCGCGTGTCGATGGTCCCACGGGCAATGTGGAGTGGACGCAGTTTCTCAATGGCGCGGACAGCCTCGACGACGATGCGGTCGCGCTGACCTTCGACAGCGCGGGGAACATCGTCGTTGCCGGAATCCTGCGTTCGTCGATCACCGGCATGCAGATGGCGGCTCACGCGTACGCGCCCGGCGGCAGCCCGATCTGGCTGCGCGTCTTCGGCGGGACGGGCGATGAGGTCCCCACCGACATCGCGCGCGGCGGCGACCGGATCGTCGTGACCGGTTGGATCGAGGACGGGGCGGATCGCGATGTTCAGACGGTGGCGTACTCGGATCTCGGCCTCCCCGAATGGGACGCGCGATACGACGGCGATTCGGGATTCGATTCCGCCGCGGCCGTTCAGGTCGATTCGGCCGGCGTCGCGTACGTCGTGGGGCAGGTGGAGTCCGCCGCCGGAGACGCCGAGGGCGTGGCGCTGCGTTATCTCACCGACGGCTCGTTCGACTGGGATCGGACATTCCCCGCACCGGATGGCGACGCCGTCTTTGCGGACGCGGTGTGGGACGGCGCGGCGCTCATGTGCGCGGGTCACGAGCAAACGGCGGTGGACGAGTTCCGGCACCGCCTCGTGCGCGTCGAGCCGGACGGCGACACGGCGTGGAGCGCGACGGCGGGGTCATTCGACACGATGGGCGACGCGCCGACGACGCTCGCGGCGCTCGGCGGGGACTGGATGGTCGTCGGCATCACGCAGACGACGCACTTCTCGTCCGCCGGCGGCGTGCTGGCCGCGCTGTCGGGAGCGTTGCACGGGTCGGACGACGGACTGGGACGCGCGGCGCTCGTGCCCTTCGACTGCTGCGACATCGAGGTGGAGGTCGACACGGCGGCGGGCGCGACGGCGTGGAGCGCGACCTACGCGGGTCCGGGCGATCCCTCGGTCGTGGTGGACGAGCCCTTCGCGCTGGCGGCGACGACGGACGGAGGCGTGGTCGTCACGGGCCGGTGCTGGTCGAGCGACGCCGGCGACGACATGTGCACGGTCAAGTATGACACGGATGGAAACGTCGCGTGGGAGCATCGCTTCGACGGCGGCGCGGGAGCGCAGTTCGACGAGGGCCGCGACATCGCGCGGGGCGACGCGGGCGACATCGCCGTCGCGGGTCCGTCGGTGAATCCGGTTTCTGGCGATCCCGGCGACACTGATTTCGCGGTCGCGCATCTGGCCGCGAACGGCGTGGAGCAATGGCGCGCGCGCTACGAGGGCGACGCGGGCGGCGCGGACAACGCCCGGCGCGTCGTCATCGACAAGCAGGGCAACGTGATCGTCGTCGGCGAATCGGACGGCGTGACCGGCGGCGTCAACATCGCGCTCGCGAAATGGAACGCGGCGGGTGTGTTCCAGTGGGACGCGATCTACGACGGTCCGGCGGGCGGACCCGATCGGCCGCGCGGCCTCTCGTTCGACGGCACCGGAAACCTTTTCGTCGCGGGCTATTCGCAGGGTGTCGGCACGGGGCGCGACCTCGTGCTGATCAAATACAGCCCGTCCGGCGACGAAGCCTGGGTCGTTCGCGTGGACGGCGCGGCGCACCTGTCCGACGAGGGGTATCAGGTCGTGACGGACGCGGACGGCAACGCCTACGTGACGGGTTACGTCTGGCGCACGACGGGATTCCTCGACTACTTCACCGCCGCCTACGATACGGACGGCGACGAGCAATGGAGCGCGACCTACGACGGTGACGCTGCGTTTCGCGACGCGGCGGTCGATCTGGCGGTGGACGCGGCGGGCAACGTCTTCGCCACGGGTACGTCGTTCGGTTCGGGGGGCAGCGACAACATCGTGACCGTCGCCTACGACGCAAACGGCGACGAAATGTGGGTCGCGTCCTACGACGGCCCCGGCGGCCCGCCGCGCGACGTGGCGGTCGCGATCGACCTCGACGTCGAGGGCGGTGTCTATGTCGGCGGCACGTCGAACTTCTTTGCGTCGGACTACGTGATCGTCAAATACGGTCCCGACGGCGAGTTCGAGTGGGAGAAGCGTTACGACGGCGGGCAGGGACGAGAGAACATCTTCCGGGACGTCGCCGTCAACGCCTCGGGCGACGTCTTCGGCACCGGCAGCGCCGACGTCGCGCAGACGTTTTACGACTACCAGACGGTGAAATTCAAACCGTGCATCGGGTGCTTGATCGACGGGACGTGCTGGGCCGACGGCGCGAGCCCGGGCGGAGATCCGTGTCGAGAGTGCGTGGTGAGCCAGTCGACCACCTCGTGGACCGATCAGGACGGCGTCACCTGCGACGACGGTGAGTGGTGCAACGGCGCGGACACGTGCTCGGGCGGATCGTGCTCGTCGCACACCGGTTCGCCGTGCTCGAGCGATGGACTCTTCTGCAACGGCAACGAGTTCTGCCGCGAGTCCGACGACACGTGCCAGTCGCCCGGCGATCCCTGCCCAGCCGACGGCCAGTTTTGCAACGGGACGGAGACCTGCGACGAAGACGTGAACGCGTGCGTGCGGGTCGATCGCCCGTGCGTCGAGGACGGTCTTTGGTGCAACGGCGAGACGACGTGCAACGAAGGCGGCGACGCCTGCGTCACGAGCGATCCTCCGTGCGTGGACGACGGCAAGTTTTGCAATGGCGATGAAGTTTGCGACGAGAACGCCGATGCCTGCGAGTCGGAGGGAAACCCCTGTCCGTCGGACGACGTCTTCTGCAACGGGCTTGAATACTGCGACGAAAGCGCGGACGAGTGCGGAGTGGCCGATCCGCCGTGCCCCGATGACGGCCTGTTCTGCAACGGCGAGGAGAGCTGCGACGAGGTCGCCGGCGCCTGCGCGTCGAGCGGTAAGCCCTGCGCCGACGACGGCGAGTTCTGCAACGGCGTCGAGCAGTGCAACGAAGAGTCCGACGCGTGCGAGAGCCCCGGAGATCCCTGCGTCGATGATGGACTGTTCTGTAACGGCGAGGAAACCTGCAACGAAGAAGGCTCGTCGTGCGCGTCGAGCGGGAACCCGTGCGATGACGGAACGATTTGCGACGACGCCAAGGACTCATGCGTCGCGCCCGATGACGACGCCGACGACGATTCGGACGACGACGCGAATGACGACGATCAGGACGACGACGGCGCGGGAGATGACGATTCGACCGGCAACGACGATGCGGACGACGACGCGGCGGGTGACGATGATGCGTCTCCCGACGGCGGCGAATCGGGCGACGACGACTCCGGCGGGTCCTGCTGCGGGTGTTAGCTAATCGCGGGCCTTCGGCCCGCCGTAGAGGCCCATGTCGTTTCGGCTCGCGTCGGGATCGTTGTAGATCGCGGAAGGGTCCCCCGCGTTGATCAGCGTGCTCTGCGGTTTGAGCCGGAAATCCGACGCCGACTCGAACTGCGGATTGACCGACATCGACCCCGTGCCGCCCGGCGCGGAAACCGTGTCGAGGATGTCGGAATACAGAAACTGCACGCACGCGTCGCCCGCGAGCGTCCTGTCGTTCTGGAAAGAAATCGAGTTGCGCGTCGTGCTCGCCGTGCATTCGCCGAAGAAGATAGATTCCCGATTGAGCGCGAACACGCTGTTGACGATGTGGGCGCCGCCGGCCGACCACCAGATGCCCGCACCACCCGACGAAAACAGAGAATTCGCGATGGTCGCGGAGGCGTCGGGCGAGGGCTCCCAGACCGCGAGCCCGGCGTGACTCGCGCGAAAGTCGCAGTTTTCGATATTCGGGAACGGGTTTTGGACGCCGACGAGCGACAGGCCCAGCGTGGCGTTCTCGAACGAGACGTATTCGAAGACCGACGGCGCGCCGCTCGTCTGATCGAGCGATACCTTTCCCCACGCGCCGGGCTCGGCCTTTATCCCCTCAAAAACGATCGGGGAATCCGCATCGCCGAGGGCGATGATCGCGCCGGTCACCTCGAGGGCGAAGTTCATGCGGATATGCGTTCCGGGCAGCACCACGAGGGTGCCGATCACGCGCAGGCGGCCGCGGATCTCGTAGTTGGGGTACGTCCCGTTCACGACGCCCTGCGAATTCCCGGCGACATCTTCCATCGTAAAGACCGCGTCATCGCCTTCCAGCGTCCAGAGCGGCGCGAGAAAGTCGTAGGTTTCGAAATAGCCGTTCTCGATGAGCGCGCGCACGAGCAGCACCAGGCTCGCGTCTTCGTGCGTGAACGCGCCCGTCGCGAAGCCATTGTTGATGTCGAGATCGCCCAGGACCTCGGTGTCCTCGCGATACCCGAACAACTCGAGGATGCCGCGCACCACGTCCTCGCGTACGGGGGCCGTTGATCCGAAACACACCTCGCCGTCGCCCACGTATTCGTACGCGCCGCAACCCGCGTCGTGCGTGAAGTGCAGACCGCCGGTCTGCGGCGTCCCCGACGCGATGAAGAGCGAGTCGCCGGCGAGGTCTTCGAGCCGGTCGAGCGCCTCGGTGATCGCGGTACTGTCCGAGAAGCCCACTCCGACCGTGACCGGCACGGGGAAGACGGGGCAGTCGCCGGCCTCGCTCACGCCGTCGGCGTCCAGGTCGCAGACCGGAACGTCGCGCTCCAGAATCTTCTGCTGATTCTGAAACGTCACGGGGACGAGGGGATGGTCGACGGTGATTTCGCCCTCGACCGTCACCGGCAACGACGCGCGCGTCTGCCGGAATGCGTTGCTGCCGTTCGAGAACTCCAGCTCGGAATTGGCGAGGTCGGACGGGTAGTAAGGGATCTCGTAGTCGCCCTGCGCGTCGGAGTGCGTGTTGCGCAGCGCCTGCCCGCTCGTTCGATCGACGAGAGCGACGAGTTCTCCCGCCGCCGGCGAACCCGTGAAGACGTCGAAGACGTTTCCGCGAATGGTCGTCGCGCTGACCGCCACGTCCCATTCCTGTTCGTCGGACAGTCCGCCGAGGTCGGTGACCTTGATGCGGTAATGTTGCGGCGAACCCCAGTGCTGTGGTTGCGGCGTCCACGTCAGCCGCCCGTTCACGCCGTTGATGAAAGCGCCCGAGGGCCCCTGCAAAATCTCGTAGTCGATGTGGTCGCTCGCGTCGATGTCGTTCACGACGATGTCGTAGGTGTAGTTTGATCCCAGCGAGGCGGCCACCCCGGGTGTCGAGACGATGACGGGCGCGTCGTTGACGGGATTCACGTGGATATCGAACACGCCCGACGCGCTCAGGCCATCGGGATCGGTCGCGGTGACGGTGACGTTTTCGATCGTCCCGTTCCAGTCCGGCGGCGCGCTCGCGTCCAACCGGTTTTCGCCATCCACCGAAAGCGTGAGGGGAGACTCGCCGGCGAACGTGAAGGTCAGCGGATCGCCGTCGCCGTCCACGAAGAACAAGTCATAGTCGAGGATGTCCTCGGCATCCGCATCCTCGTCGAACCCCACGTCGTTCAGCGGCAGAATGCGGCGCGGCGCGAGGTTGATCGATCCCACCGCGATGTCCACGTCCTCGGTCGTGCTCGCCATGCCGTCGGTCGCGCCGAAGGTCACGGCGTAATCGCCGGCTTGATCCTGATCCGGAGTCCACAGGAACACGCCGTACGCCGGGAAGAAGAGCGCGCCGGACGGGACGGTATCCACCGTGTACGTCACCGGATCGCCGTCGGGATCGGCCGCGTTCAGGACGAGGACGAGCAATTCGCCTTCGTCGATCGACTGCGGGCCGATGGGTTCGAGGACCGGCGCGAAGTTCGCGTCGCCCACGCTGATCGTGATCGATTCTTCATCGACCGCATGCCCGTCGGTCACCAGAAAACGCACCCCCGGCCACGTGCCCGCCTGCCCCAAAACGGGCGCCCAGGAAAACGTCGCGGTGTCCTCATCGAAAATCGCGCCGGGCGGCAGATTCGTCGCCGAGAACGTCAGGTCGTCGCCGTCGGCGTCCGTGGCGGAAATCGCGAATTCGAGTTCTTCGCTCTCGCCCGTGGAGCGTGGGCCGATGGCGTCGAGCACCGGCGGCGAGTTGTCCGTGTGGTCGTCGTCCGATGCGTCATCGTCCGATGCGTCGTCATCTGACGCATCGTCGTCCGCCGAGTCGTCATCGGGAGACGAATCGTCGTCGATGGGGACGTCGTCGTCGTCATCAGCGGAATTCGCCGAACGCGTTTCTTCGCCGCTTCCGCCCCCGCATCCGGCGTCGGACAGAGCCAGCGCAATCATGAATAGGATCAGCACGCCCGCTCGACTCAAGAACGTACCTGTTCCCTCAACGCGACGAACCGATCATCGGCGACGAACCGATCATCGGCGACGAACCGATAATCGATGAATTGTAGCACGATCCGCCGCGATACCATCCCCGGCGTCGCGAGAAGTTTCGTTCTTGTAAGCGACGCGACACGAACGCCGGGCGAGTTTCGTTCACGCCTTCGGAGCGCCGATGGCGAGCGTGAGATCCGCGCCGGACAGATCCGCGTCGTCGAGATTCGCTCCGGAAAGGTCAGCCCCTTCGAGCTTTGCGCCGCGCAGGGACGCCCCCGACAGATCCGCTCCGCGCAGGATCGCATTCGTCAGGTCCGCGCCGTCGAGCACCGCCTCGGACAGATCCGCCTCTTCGAGGTTCGCCGCCGCGAGATTCGCCTGATCGAGCCGCGCACCGGCAAGCTGCGTCCAACTCAGGTTCAGACCCGACAGATCCGTCCCGGAGAGAATTGCGCCCCGCAGATAGGCGTCGCGCAGCGCCGCGCCCGCGAAGTGCGCACCGCGAAGGTCCGCTCCCTCGGCATTGGCGTGAAAGAGCTGCGCGCCCTCGAGATGCGCGCGACGCAGATCGGCCGCCGCGAGCGTCGCGTGCTTGAGGTCCGCATGTCGCAGGTCCGCCCCTTCGAGCACCGCGTCCACCAGGTAAGCGCGAACGAGCCGTGCTCCGGCGAGATCGATGCCGCCGAGCTGCGCCCCGCCGATCCGCGCGCCTTCCAGCACGGGTTTCCATTCCGGCTCGGTCCGCCGCAGTTCGTTCCACGTCTGCACGTAACCGCTGCGCAACATGCGGACCGCCTCGTCCTGCGAAATCGGCGCGGCGGGATCGGACCCTGATGGGGATGGAGTTTCGTCGTGCATCCTTGGCATTTTACCGCGATTTCGCCCCGTGCGTCGCGTCTGGAAAATCCGGTCGAAAATCCGGCGCGTGCAAGTTCGTCCTTGATCCCTACCGGATCGGTAGACTATCATCCCTCCGTCTGTTTCCCGACAGTTCTTTTTGATTGAGGGGGACCCCCATGGAGATCCTGGATTTCCGCGTTCGTCCGCGGACCGAATGGTACTACAAAGACCTTTACCCCACGCCGATTCCCGAATTCCGCCGCTACGTCGAGATCTACCACACGCAACACCTCATCACGATCAAGGGCTTCGAGGAGTCCATCGTGGACATGAGAGCCGCGGGCGTGACGAGAGGCGTCATCTTCTCGGGCGACGCCGGCGGCAACCAAATCGTCGCCGATACCTGTCGCCAGTATCCTGACGCGTACGTGGGTCTCGCGGGCGCGAAGCTCGATAAGGGGATTCGCGACTGCGTCGAGACGCTGCGTCAGGCCTACGACGAATTCGGCCTTTGCGGATGGAACATGGGCCCCTACCTCAGCGGCATCTACGCCGAGGATCGGCGCAACTATCCCGGTTACGCCTTGAGCGAGGAAAAGAAGAAGTGCGTCGTCATTCACAGCAGCGTCCACTACAACCCGGGCAAGGCGATCGACTTCGGCGATCCGAAGCACATCGATCAGGTGGCGGTCGATTTCCCGGGCCTTAAACTGGTCATGGCGCACGCGGGGTACGGCTTCGGCGAACTCGGCCTCATGGTCGCGAACCGCCACGACAACATGTTTATCGATTTCACGGGTCTTCATCCGCGCTATCTGCCGCAGCAGGCCCTGACGATGATCAACGGTCCGCTGAAGCGCAAAGCCATCTTCGGAACGAATTTCCCCTGTCTGGATTTCGCCATCGCCGAGGAATGGATGAAGCTCGTGAAGGACGACGCGAAGCCGTATTTCTTCTACAAGAACGCGGCCCGCGCACTCGGCCTCGAGTAGTCGCGCGAACCACAACCGGCGTCGCGGCAACAGGGCTTTACGCCTTGTCCGCGGCGCCGGTTTTTCGTTACATTGGTTCCATCGCGATCACGATCATCCGCGCGGCACGTATGCCGCCTTGCCGGGAAGGCCCCATGACCACGGAATCCTACACGGCAGTCCTCGACCACTTTTCCGAATACGCGATGGCCGTGGAGTCGAAGGACTATCCGAAGACCGACTTCACGCAGATGCAGTTTCGCGGACACATCGACCACCGCGCGATTGCCGAGGCCTACGACGTGGCGATCCGCGAGATCCCCGTCTTCAACTGCAACCTGACCGAGAAACACCGGGGTCTCTTCTACCTGCCGGTCTGGGTCTTCAACAACGAGGTCCCCAACCGGCTGGTGATCGAAGACTGCCGCCACATGGCGACGCTGCCCGGTCAGCCCTTCGAGCCGATGGAGTTCTCCACGCGCTTTCACGCGGAGCGCACCCGGCGGCGCATCGACGTGCGCCGCGAGTTTCCGTTCCGCTGCTTCCTCGTGCGCGTCGCCGACGACCAGTACATCTTCTCGATTGTCTTTCATCACAGCGTCATGGACCCGGCGAAGGCGTACCGGCTCGTGACGCGCATGCTCGAGGGCTATCACGAACGCGTGAAGGGCTCGCGGCCCGAATGGGCCGAATCGCTGGGCATGGCGGCGCTGGTGCGCAAGGAAGGTTTCGTCAAGCCGATTCGGCTCGGGCGGTTCGCCCGCGAGCAGGTGTACGACGTGCTCGTGAAAAATCCCGAAAAAAGCATCGCGAACATCCGCACGCGGCGCATCCTGCCGGTCGCCGAGCACATGGGGCGCATCAGCATTCGCTACGTGCTCGACGATCCGAAGCTGCTCGCGGGGCTCACCGAGCGGGCGCGGCGCAACGAGGCGACGGTGAACGATCTCATCTTCGCGTGCGCGCGCCGGGTCATCAGTCGGTGGAATCTCGAGCGCGGCGAAACCGTCGACAAGTTTCGCTTCATGCTCATCACCAGCCTCACGGGGCGCATGCCGCTGGGCGATAATACCGGGGCGGGGCTCGCCGGGCTCAATTTCGTTTCCGGCGGGCACAAGGACGCGGACCTCGACGCGCTCATCCGGTACTTTCGCGACGTGCGCAAGGATCAGCTCGGGCGCGGCATTGACGTTCAATTCTACAATACGCTGCGCCACATCGTGCAGACGACGCGCGTTCTGCCGCTGGAGAAGCGACTCGCGCTCGTGCGGCGCATCATCGAGCGGATCGGCTGCACGTTTTATCTCTCGAATCTCGGCACGGTCTGGCCGCGCATCGAGAACGGCCGCCAGACGATGGACTCGGTCATCCTCGGCGCGGGGGACTTCGTCATCGACGACATCCACTCATCGGCGTCGATCTCGCGCACGCTCGGTCTCGGTCTCACCACGCGCGTGCACAACCGTCGCTTTTACATGAATTACGTGTGCGATCGTTTTCGGTTCGAGGAAGAAGAAGCGCGCGAACTCACCGACCGCGTCACGAACGCGTTCATCGAATCCGCCGTCTGATTTTCATTGCCCACGCGCCCGGTTGGGTGTAAGAATCTTCGCGCCCGGTCGGGCCGCGAATTCGCCGAGCGCCATTCGCAGCCCGCCGCGTACTCGCGGGGGTTATTCGTGAAACAAAGAATCGTGTTGGGTATGATCGCGACGTGTCTTTGCGCGGTCGCGATCGGTTGCGGCTTCTCGGACGATGACGACGACTCCGACGGCATGGTGCTCGTGGACGACGACGATGACACCGGGGCTGACGACGACACCTGGGCGCCGCTGCCCGACGACGACGCGGACGACGATGCCGACGATGACGTCGACGACGATGCGGATGACGACGCCGATGACGACACGGAGCCGTGCGACCTCGCGACGCACGATCCGCTGATCGAGGCGGGCCGGGCGAAGCTCTCCGAACTCGAACCGCAAGAGGCGTACGCCGAGTTCACGGCGGCCCTCGCGGCCTGCCCCGGCAGCGGGGTCGCGCGCTACGGTCTGCTGCTGTCCGACGTGCAGTGGTACATGGTCTGGACGCACGAGTGGGTCGATTACCTTGCGGACTACAATCCCGCCCCGCACGCGACGTTTCGCAGCCTCGGCACGACGATTCAGACCACGTTCCGATATCAGATGCTGCCGATCAACGCCGAGATGGCGCGGCTTGCGGACGAGATCGAGCAGGATCACGCCGGCGCGACGATCGCGCTCGACACCTTCCCGCTCTGGGTGGACGACGGCGAGACGACGCTCGACGTCCCGGGCGAGTGGGACATCGCCGACGTCGGCACCATCCGCACGTTTATCGGGCTCTGGCAGTTCGTGGCGCACGCGCTGCTGTCGTTTGACGTCGATTTCAACTTTTCGACCTTCGCCCTGCAACCGCCGCCCGAGGGCGCCACGCCGACCGAGGTCGTTCACCACTACGCGGGAGTGATCCTCGAAATCCTGGGCGACGAGGATTACCCCGACTTTCTGACCTTTCTTCCCGGGGGCGAGCAGGAACTCGAAACGGCGGCGGTGGAGATGGGCCACGGGCTGCGCGCGTTCGCCGCGGGATTCGCCGCCGTGCGCGACGAGACCGACCCGCAGACCAACGACGTGGCGGGATACGTGGACGAAAACGACAATGGCCATTGGGACAATGGCGAGCCGTATCGCATCCCGGTGATGGGCGATTTGACCGACGAGGAGAGCGCCAACTGGCAGGGCATCGTGGACATGACCGAGAGCCTCGGCCTCGCGTTTCTCGACGGAGGCCCGGACGACGTCCACGAGATTCTGCCCGACTGGTTCTGGATTTCCGACGCGAACGGCCTGCTCGAATTTCTCGGCGTCGAACTCGCGCTGCCCCCGATCCCGCTCCCGGTCGGCCCGCTGTTCTACGATCCGCCCGCCGACGGCCTGCGCGGAACCGTAACGACACTGGCCGAGGCCATCTACGCGGGGACCACGCCATGACGAGGCACAACATGAAGTTCTGGAATTGCGTATTTGCCATCGCAATCATCTGGGCGACCGGTTGCACGCCGGACGCGGAACGCGCGGACAACGTCTATGTGCACGGGCTCGACAAGCCGCAGGCGGCGGGCGACGACGACGAGACGGAGGGTCTGGCCGCCGACGCCGCGCCCCGTGCGTGCGAACCCAGTGCGCCCGAGGCGTGGCCCGAACCCGATCTGTCGGGTCCGTCGGTCGTGTCCTGGGACGGCGATCTGTTCATCACGGTGAACGATCAGAAGTTCTTCCCCATGGGCTTTTATCGCGCGCCCGAAGACGACGAGGGCATGGCGAGCTACCGCGCCGAGGGCTTCAACATCGGGCTCAACCGTCCGGGTTGCTGCTCGGGCGATTCGCTCGCGGAACAGATCGACATGCTCGAGCGCGCCGCCGACGCGGGGCTCATGATGATCTTCGACCCGTGGTCGTCGCGGGGCGATGTGCTGACGCGGCCGGAGGAAGATCTGGCCGCGGAACTCGAAGCGCGAAGCGACCAGGGCGCGCTTTTCGGCTGGTACACCTTCGACGAACCCGGCCTCGATGGAACCGATAAGGAGCTGACCGGTCGGATGCACGAGGTGCTCTCGACCTACGACCCCGATCACCCCGACATGCTCGTGGATGCCCCGATGAACGATTTCGCGCTGTACGTGGACGACTGCGCGATCTTCATGGTCGATCCCTATCCGTCCGACTGGGCGCCGCTTGTCTACGTCAAGGTCGTGATGGAAGAAGCGAAGGTCGCGACCGCCGGCACGAAGCCGATCATCGGCGTGATGCAGGCGTTCAGTTGGGATCGTTATCACGACATCGAGGACACCGAGTACCACCCCAACGGCCATGAGATGCGCAACATGGCGTGGCAGTTCATCGTCCACGGCGCGAGCGGGCTGATTCCGTGGAACTACACCGGCGATTACACGATCCACGCGCAGCCCGAGATCTGGGCAAGCTTTTTGGAGACGGTCGCCGAAATCAACGAGCTGACGCGTCTGGTGCTGTCGCCGAACATGAACGCGAACCTCGCCGTCGAAACCGCCATGCCGACGCTCTTCGACTACGTGGTGAAACAGGACGCGGGTTCGTCGTGGGTGTTCACGGTTTCGACCAACGACCGCATCTCTACGGTTTCGCTCGATCTGTCGCCGCTGGGCGATCCGGCGTGCGTCGTCGATTACACGACCGGAGAGGTCTTCACGGCGGACGACGACGGACGCGTGACGATTCCCTACGGTCCCTTGCAGGTGCGGATCATCCAGATCACGGGCTGAGAGTCAGGCGTCAGGAACGGCGTGCGTTCCAAGCGGAGAGTGCGTCGCGAAACGTCGCGACGACGTGCGTGCACAGGTCGGACCACCCGGACGTGTCGACGAATTTCCGGTTGATCTCGATCTCGAGACCGACATACCCGTTCACGTTCACGTCGCGTAGGGTTGTCGTGTGGCCGTCGTCTGTCCCGCGATAGGGCTTGTTCGCGTGGACCGCCCAGTCTCCCGCGCCGCGCAATCGACGCATCCATGATCGGGCAAACATCGCCTCGTCGCGGCTTTTCGGATCGAAGAGAATCCCGATGTCGGTCGGCCGCGCGCGGCCTTTCCAGATCGGTGTGAACGAGTGAACAGACAGGTGGATCACGCCGATTCCGCGATTCTGCAAACGCGTGATCAGCCGGAGGACCTTGTCGCGAAAACGCGCATGATGCCGGTCGAGCAGTTCGGTCCGCGCCGCGTCGTCCAGCGCGCGTGAGTACTCGGAGAAGACCTCCGGGCTTTCGGGCGAACGGTTCGCGTCCACGACCAGTCGGGTGATCGAAAACGCGTGGAGCGGGGCGTGCAGGTCGTCGCGAAACCGTCGCGCGAGATCGAGCGCGCCCGCGTCCCAACCCCGGTGGCTCATCAGCGTATCGCGCGGGATCCGCACTTCGCGTCGCACGAACGCGGGGATCGTGCGGCCGGCGTGCTCGCACGTGATGACCACGCGCCACTCACGCATCGACGAACATCTCGCCCGACACCATGCAATCCGCGACGCGGCCGTACACCGAGTACAGGCGTGCGCGCGTCGGTTCCATGAGCGCGGCGCGGCGAATCCGCCGGGCCAGCGTTCCGCGATCGAAGATCATGTCGAGCCGCGGCCGCTCGCGCCGGATCGCGTCCACCCCGCGGTCTTCCAGCGCATCGGCGATGGCGCGCCACACCTCGCCGGCCGCGCAAGGATCGTCTTCGACGCCCCACAGGCCGAGGTACTCCTCGTCGTCGATCGTCGCGAGATCGGCATCCCGCACGCACGCGAGAAACGTCTCGCGCAAGCCGTCCGTCGCGAACGACCTCTGGCGCGCGTGTGAGGCGAAGGTCCCGTTCGTCAGCGCGCGGACGGTCTCGACGACGAGCGTGACGACGGCGAGATCGACCGCGGGGCACTCCTGCGTGTCGAGCAGGCGGATCTCGATCGAGCCGCGTCCGAATCGGGCGATCGCACCGCGCGAATTGAGCCATTCCTCCCGCAGGATCTTGTCGGGATCGTGCGCCTCGATGTCGCGATACATGGGATCGAGGATCACGCGGCGATACGCCGACTCGTCGAAAACGGGTTCGGGGATCAGCGGTCCGTTCAGCGAAGGAATACGGATCTGGTTTTTCAGGTACTGGTCGAGCCGCGCGTCGAGATAGCCCGTGTCCCCACCGTCGAGAATCGGCGACGACGCGGCGAGCGCGGGAATGATCGGCAGGACGAGCCGGATGGCCGCATGCAGCCGTCCGAACTCTTCGTCGTTCGCGAAGGGCAGATTGATGTGCGTCGATTGGAGATTCGACCAGCCGTGTCCCCGGCAGTCGAAGATGCGATTGTACGCCTCGTACACGGCGTTGAAGTCGTGCGGCCACAGGCGCGTCTGCGTGAGCGGGT
Organism: Deltaproteobacteria bacterium; assembly: GCA_020845895.1. NCBI lineage: Bacteria > Pseudomonadati > Myxococcota > Myxococcia > Deltaproteobacteria bacterium. The sequence continues at coordinate 20,958 of JADLEX010000081.1, forward strand.
CCATCCACGGGTGCGCGCCGGTGCCGAGCAGCCGCGCGCCGCGTTCGCGCGCGATGGCGTCCGCACGCCGCGCGTGTTCGGCGAACGCATCCGCGAGACCGTCGAGCGATGCGGCCGGACCGTTCGTCTTGAATTCGATGACGTGAAGGACCAGCTCGTTCGACCACTCGATGGGGTCGTCGTCGCGGTGCGCCTGCGCGTGCGCGTCGAGCAGGGCGTCGCTGATCGGGGCCACGTCGAGCGTGCGCGCATCGACGATCATGGACTCGATCTCGATGCCGACACCGTCGAAGAG